>RFGD01000242.1 GCA_003696705.1 Alphaproteobacteria bacterium
CGATCGAGGAGATCATCGAGGATGCGCGCAACGGGCGCATGTTCATCCTTGTCGACCACGAGGATCGAGAGAACGAGGGCGATCTGGTCATCCCGGCGCAGATGGCGACGCCGGATGCGATCAATTTCATGGCGAAGCATGGGCGGGGCCTCATCTGTCTTGCCCTGCAGGGAGAGAGGATCGACCAGCTTGGCCTGCCGCTGATGTCGACCAACAATGCCTCGCGGCACGAGACGGCCTTCACCGTCTCGATCGAGGCGCGCGAAGGCGTGACGACCGGCATCTCGGCCCATGACCGTGCGCGAACGGTGGCGGTTGCCATCGACCCCACCAAGGGGCCGGCCGATATCGCGACGCCCGGGCATGTCTTTCCCTTGCGCGCACGGCGCGGCGGCGTCCTGGTGCGCGCGGGCCATACCGAGGCCGCCGTCGACATCTCGCGCCTTGCGGGGCTCAACCCGTCGGGGGTGATCTGCGAGATCATGAACGAGGACGGGACGATGGCCCGCCTGCCGGATCTTGTCGCCTTCGCCCAGCGCCACGGGCTCAAGATCGGCACGATCTCGGATCTCATCGCCTACAGGCTGCGCTACGACAACCTTGTGCATGAAAAGGACGTGCGACCCGTGCGCTCGGTCCATGGCGGTGACTGGCTCATGCGGACCTTCACCGACGAGGTGGACGGGGTCGAACATGTGGCGCTGACAAAGGGCGAGGTCGCCACCGACGAGACGGTTCTTGTACGCGTCCACGTCGTCAATCCGCTCGAGGACATCCTGGGGCTCGTGCCCGGGCGCGAAGGCCAGGCCGGGCGTGCGATGGAGGCGATCGCCGCCGAGGGGCGCGGGGCCTTCATCATGCTTCGCGAGACGCAGAAGGTTCTCGTCTCGGGCAACGAGGCGCATCCCGAACAGCTTCGCCAATACGGCATCGGCGCACAGATCCTGTCGGCCCTCGGCGTGCGCCGCATGACGCTTCTGACCAATTCTCCGGCGCCGCGCCTCGTCGGTCTCGAGGGCTACGGCCTTTCGATCGAAGGCGCGCGCCCCATCGACAAGGACTGAGGCCATGGCCGTCAACGAAACCCATCACGTCCTGGAACTGCCAAGGCTCGACCAGCCGGCGCGGGCGCTGATCGTCGTGGCGCCCTATTACAAGGACATCGCCGACAATCTTGTCGAGGGCGCCCGCCGCTCGCTCGACAAGGCCGGTTGTGCGTGGGACCTGGTCGAGGTGCCCGGCGCGCTGGAGATCCCGCCGGCGATCCGCATTGCCTTCCGGCAGTCGAACTTCGACGCCTTCGTCGCCCTTGGCTGCGTCATCCGCGGCGAGACGACCCACTACGAGACGGTCTGCAACGACAGCTCGCGCGGGCTCATGCTTCTGGGGCTCGAAGGGGCGAACATCGGCAACGGCATCCTTACGGTCGAGAACCGCGCGCAGGCCGTCGTCCGCGCCGATCCCGACGGACAGGACAAGGGCGGCGGGGCGGCCGCCGCGGCGCTGCATCTTCTGGCGCTCTCGCGGCGCTTCGGCGAGTCGCGGCGCGACATCGGGTTCCGGCCGGCAGACGAGATACTCCTGGCAAGGGCGAAAGGCGGGGACACGAGCGCATGAGCAGACGGAAAGGCGGATCCGGCCGGATCGCCCGATCGGCGGCCCGGCTTTATGCGGTTCAGGCGCTGTTCCAGATGGAAGCCGCGGGCCAGAGTGTGGATGCCGTGCGCCGCGAATTCGAGGACTGGCGCATCGGTGCCCGGCTCGAGGATGGCACGGAGCTCGCGGAGGGCGATATCGGTCTGTTCCGGGACCTCATCGAGACGGCCGTCAACCATCAGGCGGCCATCGACCAGGCCACCGACAGGGCGCTGGTCGAGCGATGGCCGCTCGGGCGCATCGACCCGACGCTTCGCGCCCTGTTCCGGGCTGCGGGCGCCGAGCTTGTCATCGGCCAGACCCCGCCGCGGGTCGTCATCAACGAGTTCGTCGATGTCGCCAAGGCGTTCTACCCCGAGGGCCGGGAAGCGGGATTCGTGAACGCTGTCCTCGACCACATGGCCCGCGAGATGCGCCCCGAGGCCTTCAGCGACTGACGCCGGACGCGGCGGCGGCGCGGGTTTCCGGGGCACGTCGCCAGTCGACCTCGAGATCTGCCCAGACCGGCAGGTGGTCGGAAGCGATCCGCGTCAGGGGCGTTTCCGTGACGCCGGCGTCACGAAGCGTCATCCGGTGGCAATGGGCGATCCGGTCGAGCGCCGCCACGGGCCGGGCCGCGTGGTAGCTGCGACCCGGTGCATGGACGACGAAATCCGGACGGATGGGATCAAGCCCCTTTCGGGCCGACCACTCGTTGAAATCGCCAAGGATCACCGTGGGGCGCGGCGCCATCGCACCGATCGCGGCCATTATGGCGTGAAGCTGGCGCTGCCGATGCTGTCGCGTGAGGCCAAGATGGACCGCGACGACGCGCATCGGCCGGGCGTCGTCGCCATCGACCGAAATGTCCGCGACAAGTGCGCCTCGGGGCTCGAGCGCCGGAAGCGACAGGGGTGTCACCGCCCGGATACGATGGCGTCGGTGAACGAGGATGGCGTTGCCGTGCCAGCCGATGCTGGGACCCGCGTCGGGAAGGCGCGCCGGCACAAGGTCGGTGTGGCGCGTGACCAGTTCGGCCCTGAGGGCCGCCGGCCGCCGGCCGAGGCGCTTGTCGGCCTCCTGCAGGGCCACGACTTCCGCCTCGAGGCCGGTGATCGCCTCGATGATGCGTTCGGGCCGCCGGCGGCGGTCAAGACCGATGCACTTGCGGATATTGTAGGTGGCGACGCGGATTGTCCCGTCCATCTTCTTTCGGTTCACTGGCGTTCCGATTGCCTTTTCCAATGATATGGGGAGGCGCGCCGAAATTTCAGCGCCGCCCGGGGTTTGTCGGATGCCGCCGCGGCGGATATAGTGCAGCGTCGTGAAACGCGATCGCTATCACCTGACGATCTATCTGATCTGGGCCGCCCTTGGCGTTGCGGCGCTTGCCTCGGCGTTCGAGGGGCGCTGGTCCACAGCTTTCGTGGCCGTGGGCACGATCGTCCTTTCCTATCTGCCGTTCTCGGCGCTCGAACGGTTTCAGCTGCGGCTGCCCCCGAGCTTTCTTCTGGCGATCGTCCTTTTCACCGTGATGTCGCTCTTTCTGGGCGAAGCCTTCGACTTCTACGAGCGCCTCTGGTGGTGGGACATCTTCCTTCACGCCTTTTCGGCGTTGGGCTTCGGGATCCTCGGCTTTCTGTTCATTTTCATGCTGTTCGAGGGCGACAGATATGCGGCCCCGCCTTGGGCGATGGCCTTCTTCGGCTATTGCTTCGCCGTGACCATGGGCGCGACGTGGGAGATCTTCGAGTTCACCATGGATCAGCTCTTCGGTCTCAACATGCAGAAGTCCGGGCTTCCCGACACAATGGGCGATCTCATCGTTGACGCGCTTGGCGCGCTCGTCGGCGCGGTTGCGGGGTTTCTTTACCTCAAGGGCCGGCAGCTTGGCGGGCTCGAGGCGCTGTTCGATCAGTTCATCGAGGCGAACCGTCGCTTCTTCCGCAAGTATCGGCGGAAAGACGAAGGCGAAGGCGGCTGAGGGCGGCGCATCGTCGCCGATGCGCCCCTGCGACGTTCGGGGCATTGAAAATCGCGCCGCCGATGCCCAGAATTCAGGATGGGAAACGCATCGACCCATCGGAGGTGTCCATGCCACGGCTCGTTCGTCTTTACATCAAGCATTGTCTTGTCGGATTCGTGCTTTCGGCCGCGTTTGTCGCGGCGCTTCTCTGGTTCAATGTGGCGAACCTCGGGCATCTCGTCGCGACCTCGCCGGTCGGTTGGATCGCGGTGATGGTCCTTTTCGTGTCGAACGGGATCGTGTTCGCCGGTACCCAATTTGGAATCGTGGTCATGGGCATGGCCGAACGTGACGACGACGACCCGGTCGGGGGCAAGCGGCTGCCGGTGGCCGAGCCCGTTCCCGTTCCGGTGCCCGTCGCCGTCCCCGCGCAAGAGCGTCGCGTGACACGGCGCTGAGCCCGATCTGGCTGCGCCGGAAAGGCGCGGCCTGCCGTCTTCTTCCTTCTTTCCGGCGATTGCCGCCCGCGACGGCGTGGGCGGCGATCGCGCGCCGTCTCCGGCGCCGGCGGCGCCATCTTGGCTTCCTGCGGGGAAAGGCGGGTGGGCGGGACCGCCGCAAACGTGGAGGCGTCGATTTCCCGAGAGCCTGGACTAACCAGGTGGGCGCCAGATACCGAGGCCACGACCCCGGCAGAGCCAGCTCCCTCGAGATGAATTATCGGCCACTGGAAAAAGGCCTCTTCACCGGAAGGGCAGAACCCGCCCGTCGCGGTAGATATCCATCACCGACCCCGGCCGCAAGGGGGGCGGCGGTGCTGGACAAGTGTTCGTGAAATGCTCAAATGGGGGCATGTCCACGTCACTCCAGCCCGGTCGACTTCTGGCGCGCGGCGTCTGTCGCTGCATGCGGTCGCTCGACTTCGCGACTGTCGAGGAGTTCGTGCCCGAGCGGGGCAAGCGCGTCGACGTGCTGGCCCTTGGCCCGAAAGGCGAGATATGGGTCATCGAATGCAAGTCGTCGCGTACCGACTTCACGTCCGATCGCAAATGGGGCGGCTATCTCGAGTGGTGCGACCGCTATTTCTGGGCGGTGGATGCCGACTTCCCCGTCGAGCTTCTGCCGGAAGACACGGGCCTCATCATTGCCGACGCCTATGGGGCCGAGATCGTGCGCATGGGGCCCGAGGAAAAGTTGCCGGGCGCGCGCCGGCGGGCAATGACGCTCAGGATTGCGCGCGACGCGGCGCGCCGGCTGCACGGGTTCGTCGATCCGGGGCTTGCGGCATTCACGGACCCGGCGACGTCGCGCTGACAGGGCCCGGGCGGCCGCGCGTCAAGACGCGGGCGCGACCTGCGCGCATGGATGGGGGGCTTCGCCCCGCCTAGCGCCCCTTTCCGCCCTTTTGGGGCCGCATCGCCCGCGCCCGTTCGGCGGCGGCGCGCAGTTCCTCGGCGATTTCCTCGGCCTCTTCCGGGTCGAAGTCGAGCGGCAGTTCCATGCCGTCGGCCTCGACATAGATACGGACCATCCCAAGGGTGGTCGGGCCGATCTGAAGGTTCGCGGCGATGTCGCTTTCCTTGTCGATTCCCATTCGGCGTCACC
>RFGD01000243.1 GCA_003696705.1 Alphaproteobacteria bacterium
TCAGAAGAAGGCGGCGATACCCCTCGAGGTCGTCTTCGAAGGGCGTCACGCGCCCGTCCGCGACCAGCCACAGCCTGTCGGCCACCAGCGACAGAAGATGCATGTCATGACTGACGATGATGACGGCCCCGGCGAAGGCATTCAGCGCTTCGATGAGGGCGTCGCGGCTTTCGATGTCCAGATGGTTGGTGGGTTCGTCGAGGATCAGAAGTTGTGGCGCGTCATGGGTGGCAAGAAGAAGCGAAAGCCGCGCGCGCTGGCCGCCCGACAGGCGCCCGACCTCGGTCGTGGCCGCGCCGGCGTCCAGTCCGAACCTGGCCAGGCGGGCGCGCAGCCTGGCCTCCGGCGCGTCGGGAAGGACGCGGGAGAGGTGCTGAAGCGGCGTCTCCTCGGGCTCGAGCTCTTCGATCTGGTGCTGGGCGAAATAGCCGACGCGAAGCCCGCGGCTCCGGCGCACGCTGCCGGCCGACGGTTCCAGCCGCCCCGCGACAAGCCGCGCCAGCGTCGATTTGCCTTCGCCGTTCCGGCCCAGAAGCGCGATCCGGTCGTCGGGATCGATGCGCAGCGTCAGTCGTGAGAGGACCGTGCGATCGCCATAGCCCACGGCCGCGCCGTCAAGCGTGACGATGGGCGGCGACAGGGGCTCGATATCGGGGAAGGCGAAGGTCGGGGCCCTGTCCTCGGGCGGGATCTCGACCGCGTCCATCCGTTCGAGCATCTTCAGCCGGCTTTGCGCCTGGCGCGCCTTCGTCGCCTTGGCGCGAAAGCGATCGACGAACCGCTGAAGTCGGGCCCGGCGCTCGGCCTGCCGGGCGGCTTCTGCGGCAAGCTGACTGCGGCGGGCGGCGCGGGCGCGGGCGAAGTCGCCATACCCGCCGGAATAAAGCTCGAGCCGGCCGCCCGACAGATGCAGGATCGATCGCACGGCGCGGTTCAGAAGCTCTCGGTCGTGGCTGATGACCAGCGCCGTGTGCGGATAGCGGGCCAGGAAGCCTTCGAGCCAGAGCGCCCCTTCGAGGTCGAGATAGTTCGTCGGTTCGTCCAGGAGAAGGATATCGGGTGCCGAGAACAGGACGCCGGCCAGCGCCACGCGCATGCGCCAGCCGCCCGAGAACTCGGACGTCGGGCGCGCCTGATCCTCGGCCGAGAAGCCCAGGCCCGAAAGGATCGTGGCGGCGCGCGCCTCGGCCGACCAGGCGTCGATGTCGGCCAGCCGTGTCTGGATCTCGGCGATGCGGTCGGGGTCGGTGACGCGGTTCGCCTCGGCCAGAAGTCGGTCGCGTTCGGTATCGGCCGCAAGAACGGTGTCGAGAAGGCTTTGCGGGCCGGCCGGCGCCTCCTGGTCGACGCCGCCGACACGGGCGCGCACGGGCATCTCTATGGCGCCGCGCTCGGGCTGGAGTTCTCCGCGGATCAGGCGAAAGAGCGTCGTCTTCCCGGCCCCGTTCGGGCCGACAAGACCCACCTTGTGGCCGGGCGGAATCCGGGCGCTGGCGCCGTCGAACAGCACCCGCCCGGCGATCGAGAAACGCAGATCCGAGATCGTCAGCATCCCCGCACCTGTGCCAGCGAAATGGCGCCTTTTCAAGCGCAGTCGGGCGTGTTAGTGGGGCGCCGGTCCGAAACCGGGCTGGCCCAGGCGGGACGTGACCTGGCGCCGCCCAACATCAGCACGAGGCAATTCATGGCTGTTCAGCGCACCCTTTCGATCATCAAGCCCGACGCCACGCGGCGCAACCTGACCGGCAAGATCATTGCCAAGTTCGAGGACGCGGGCCTGCGCGTCGTCGCCCAGAAGCGCATTCGCCTGACGAAGGAAGAGGCCGGCCGCTTCTACGCCGTCCACCGCGAGCGCCCCTTCTACGACGAACTGTGCGAATTCATGGCCTCGGCGCCGATCGTCGTGCAGGTCCTCGAGGGCGAGGACGCGATCGCGAAGAACCGCGAAGTGATGGGCGCGACCGATCCGGCCGAGGCGGCCGAAGGCACGATCCGCAAGGAGTTTGCGCTCTCGAAGGGCGAGAACTCGGTCCATGGTTCGGATGCCCCGGAAACCGCGGCCGAGGAAATCCGCTTCTTCTTCTCCGAGCTCGAAATCGTCGGCTGAGCATTGAGCCGGGCAGGGGGGTCTCCTGCCGCCACGCCGTCGGAAAACGGATGGGCCGCGCCCCGGGGCGCGGCCCTTTTCCGTGATTGCCCTCAGATCCCGGCCTCTGCCGCCTCGGCAAGCCGTTTCAGCCTGAGCCCGAGAAGTACCAGAAGAAGCCCGAACACCGAGGCATAGAGCCCGAGAAGCCAGCCCAGCGCGATGACGCCCCCGGTGGGTGTGGTCAGAAGCGTCCAGCCGACAAACACCCCGAGCGCGACCGAGGCGACGCCGGCCAGGACCATGAGCCATTCGCCGTCGATGACGCGCCGAAGCGCCAGTCCAAGAAGGATCTCGGCCACACCCGTCGCAATCGCCCAGACCGCGACCATGGTCCACAGGAAGATGCTGAGGACGAGGGTCGCAAGGAAGGGGGCGGCAAGGACGATGGCGCCGGTCGCAACGCCAAGGGCGCCGCTGGCGACAAGCCAGCCCGACCGCTGACCGCGCTGCATGCGCGCGATCCCCGACCAGAGCGAAAGGACCCCGTCTGCAAGGGCGAAGGCGCCGAACAGAAGCGTGAGCCCCATGGCCGCCCCGGTCGGCAGGAGAAGGGCCAGGACGCCAAGCCCGATGGCGATGGCCCCGCGTGTCACGAAGGCCCGCCAGTTTCGCGCCAGGGCGGCAAGATCGACCGCCACGACCACTTCGGTGCCCGTTTCACGATAGTCCGTCATGTTCGATTTCCTGCATTGTTCCGACGTCGGCCGCACTTCGGGGCCGGTGTGTTCCTTCGGCGATCATGGCCCTTGCGAGGCGCCATGCCCACCAAAAAGAGACGCCCCCGCCGAAGCGGGGGCGTCCTGAGGTCGGGTGCCGATCACTCGGCCGGTTCGGCGCCTTCCTTCTCGGCCGCGCCTTCCTCGGCCGGCCGCTCGGCCGTCTCGAGGTGCTCGAAGACCGTCCGCTCGGCGTCGGCGTCCCACTTGGCCCGAACCTTGTCGCCCTCCTGGATGTTGCCGGCGAGCATTTCGCTGGCCAGCGCCGTCTCGAGGTCGACGCGGATCAGGCGCCGCAGTTCGCGGGCACCGAACTCGGGCCGGTAGCCCTCTTCGGCCAGGTGCTCGATCAGGCTGTCGTCCACCTCGAGGGTGACGCCCTGACCGTGTGCCATCCGCCGGACCTTCTCGAGCTGAAGCTCGATGATCTGCCGGATCTCGTCCTTCGTCAGCGCGTGGAAGACGATGATCTCGTCGATCCGGTTGATGAACTCGGGCCGGAAGTGGCTGCGCAGCACCTCCATCACGTCCTTCTTGAGCTTGCCGGTATCCTCGGCCTCCGAACCCCGCAGGGTCAGGTGGCGCTGGATCCGGTCGGACCCAAGGTTCGAGGTCGCGATGATGATCGTGTTCGTGAAGTCCACAACACGACCCTTGCCGTCCGTCAGCCGGCCATCGTCAAAGACCTGCAGCAGCACGTTGTAGACGTCCGGGTGCGCCTTCTCGATCTCGTCGAGGAGGATCACGCTGTAGGGACGCCGGCGGACGCGCTCGGTCAGCTGACCGCCTTCCTCGTAGCCGACATAGCCCGGGGGCGCACCGATGAGACGCGCCACCGCGTGCTTCTCCATGTACTCGGACATGTCGATGCGGATCATCGCGTCCTCGTCGCCGTAGACGACTTCCGCCAGGGCCTTCGCCAGCTCGGTCTTGCCGACGCCGGTCGGGCCAAGGAACAGGAACGTCGCCACGGGCTTCGAGCCCTCGCGCAGGCCGGCACGGGCCAGACGCACGGCATCCGACACGGCCTTGACCGCCTCTTCCTGACCGATGACGCGCTCGTGCAGCCGCTCTTCCATCTTGAGAAGCCGCTCGCGCTCTTCAATGGTCAGCTCGCTCACCGGCACGCCGGTCAGCTTCGAGACGACCTGGGCCACGTGGTCGGCGCGCACCTCGGCCGAGCCGGTGGCGCGGTCGCGCTTCCACGTCTCGAGAAGGGCGTTCAACTCCTTCTCCTTGGCGTCAATCTCTTCCTTCAGCTTCGCGGCCTTGTCGAACTGCTTGCGGTCGGTCGCATAGTCAAGCTCGCGCTTGAGCTGGTGCAGCTCGGCCTCGAGTTCCTGCACCTCGACCGGACGCGCAGTCGCCGAGATCTTGACCCGCGCGGCGGCCTGGTCGATGAGGTCGATCGCCTTGTCCGGCAGGAACCGCTGCGTGATGTAGCGATCCGACAGCTCGGCCGCGGCGATGATCGCCTCGTCCGTGATGGCCACCTTGTGGTGCGCCTCGAACGTGTCGCGAAGCCCGCGCAGGATCATGATCGTCTGCGCGACCGTGGGTTCGGGCACCATGACGGGCTGGAACCGGCGTTCGAGCGCGGCGTCCTTCTCGATGTATTTCTGATACTCGTTCAGGGTCGTCGCGCCGATGAGGTTCAGCTCGCCCCGGGCCAGCGCCGGCTTGAAGACGTTGGCGATGTCAAGACCGCCTTCGCCGCCGCCCTGACCGGCGCCGACGATCGTGTGCACCTCGTCAATGAAGAGGATGAGATCGTCGCTCGCCTCGGTGACCTCCTTCAGGAGTTCCTGGACGCGCTCCTCGAACTCGCCGCGATACTTCGAGCCCGCGACCATCGAGTTGACGTTCAGCTCGACGAGCCGCTTGTCACGCAGCGCTTCGGGCACCTCGCCGGCGACGATGCGCTGCGCCAGACCCTCGACGATCGCCGTCTTGCCGACGCCGGGTTCGCCGATGAGAACCGGGTTGTTCTTCTTGCGGCGCGCCAGAACCTCGATCGTCGTCTCGATCTCGCGCGCGCGGCCGATGACCGGGTCAAGCTTGCCTTCGCGCGCAAGCTTGGTCAGATCGCGCGAGAACTCGTCGAGCTTCGGCGTCTGCGACGGCTCTTCGACGCGGCCTTCCTCGGCGCCCTTGCCGACCACCTTCGTGATCTGCTGGCGGATCGACTGCGGCGTCAGCCCATAGCGGTTGAGGATGTCCGCGGCCAGGCCTTCGCCTTCCTCGGCCAGGCCGATCAGAAGGTGCTCCGGTCCGACATAGGAGTGGCCAAGGTCCTGACTGGCCGAGAAGGCACGCGTCAGCGCGCTCTTGACGCGCGGCGACACGCCGATCTCGACGCCTTCGCCCTCGAGCCGCTCTCCCTTGCGGGTTTCTTCCTCGATCTGCCGCTTGAGGTCATCGACCGACAGCTTGAACTGCTTGAGGATGGTCTTCACCACCTCCGAGTCGGCAATGGCATAGAGAAGGTGTTCGGTGTCCACCTCTCGCCGCCCCCAGTCGGCCGCCTTGCGCGCGGCTTCCTGAAGAAGCTTCTCGGCCTGCGCCGACAGCCGGTCGGCAATGTTGATGCCCCGGCTTGCACGGCCGCGGTTGACGGGGATCTCGCGGCCCCCCTCGCCAAGACCGCCCAGGCGGTCAAACAGCGACTCGCCAAAGCCGGTGTCCCCGAAGAAATCCTCGAACAGGCTGCCGCCGCCGAAAAGCGATTCAAGCGGCGAGCCACGGCGCCCCTGCTGTCGCAGAAGCGCGCGATAATCCTCGTCGCAAAGTTCCATGCGCCGGCGTTCGCCGTTCACCATCACCTCGGCGCGAACGGTCGCCGGGCGTCGCTTGCAGATGTCACAAATTCCGTCCATCTCGTCCTTCCTTTCCCGAGCCCAATGTCGACCCATCTGGATTTGCGGCCGGGCCGCATGGGCGACATTATGTTAAATATCGTGCTCGCCAACCGACATGGGAAGGCCCATGTCAGGCGTCAAGATCCAGAATGCTGCAGTGCCGAAAAAATTTTCATCTACCCCCATGGTCCATTGTAGTTGCGATGAAGGCGCCGCCCGTCCGGCCAGTGACCGGTGCGCGTTTCGTCCGCAAAGAAGGGCCGGTGCTTGTGGGGCGGGCGGCGCACGTGAG
The DNA here is from genome assembly GCA_003696705.1 of Alphaproteobacteria bacterium. Taxonomy (GTDB): domain Bacteria; phylum Pseudomonadota; class Alphaproteobacteria; order Rhodobacterales; family Rhodobacteraceae; genus RFGD01. The sequence continues at coordinate 6,016 of RFGD01000243.1, forward strand.
TGACAAGAAACCAGCCCGCCGCGAACCCGCCGATGTGGGCCCACCACGCGACGCCGCCGACGGTCGACGGCTCGACCAGCGCGGCAAGCCCCGGAATGATCTGCATCATCAGCCAGAAGAGCGCGAAGGCGATGGCCGGCATCTCGAAGAAGAAGGGAAAGAAGAGAATCGGCACCACCACGATGAGGCGCGCGTAGGGGAACATGCGCACGTAGGCGCCAAGGATGCCCGAGATCGCACCGGAAGCCCCGAGTGCCGGCAGGCTCGAATGCGGATTGAACAGCGCATGCGAGACCGACGCCGCCAGCCCGAGCGTCAGGTAGAAGGCCAGATAGCGCTTTGCACCCAGCCGATCCTCGACCGCCGGTCCGAAGATCCACAGGGTCCACATGTTCAGAAGAAGATGTGCCCAGCCGGCGTGGAGGAACATGTTCGTGACAAGGGGAACGAGGTCGGAAACCCCGACGGGATGGGTGCGGTCGAAGAGGCGCGCCGGCACCAGGCCGTAGTGATCGACGAACGCGACCAGCCGCGCTTCGCTCAGGCTGAGTTCGTAGAAGAACACCAGGACGTTGAGGCCGATCAGCCCCCAGGTCACAAGGGGCGGGTATCGACGGGCAACCGCGTCATCTACTGGCAGCATGATCCAACCGTGTTCCTTGGGCGACGGAGATCCGCCCCGCCACCGGTCCGTGGTCAATCTGCCCCGCGCGTCCGTGTCATGCGTTGACCCAGATCATGTCGCCGACGGGCATTGCTTGTCCAGATTGCGGTCAGCCGGACCTTGTATCGGCAAATACATATCTATATTGGCATGTGTCAGCGCGGTCGGGAACCCGATCGCAGATCGGATTCGGCGACGGAAAGGAGCCGCAGATGTCATTTGCGAAACAGATCATGGCCATCGCCGTGGCGGGAGCCGCCCTTTTTCCGGCGGCCGCTGCCTGGGGCCAGACGGAAGTTGCCGCCACGCGCATCGAGGTGACGGACTGGAAGGCGGTCTATGCCCGGATCGAGGCGCGCGACCGCGTCCCGGCCCGCGCCCGCATCGGGGGCACGCTTGTGCAGCTGGACGTCGCCGAGGGCGACCACGTGAGCGAAGGTCAGCCGCTTGCGCGCGTCTCGGACGAGAAGCTCGAGTTTCAGATCGGGGCCATCGACGCCCGGCTTGATGCGCTGCGCGCCCAGCTCGAGAACGCCCGCACGGAACTTGCCCGCGGGGAAGAGCTTCTGAAGCGCGGCGTGACGACGACCCAGCGGCTTGACGCGCTGCGCACCCAGGTCGACGTCCTGACGAACCAGATCCAGGCCGCCGAGGCCGACCGCCGCGTGGTCGAGCAGCAGCTTGCCGAAGGCGTGGTGCGGGCCCCCACGGCCGGCGTCGTGCTCGACGTGCCCGTGACCCGCGGCGCCGTCGTCATGCCCGGCGAGGCCGTGGCCCAGATCGGCGGCGGCGGGATCTTCCTGCGCCTGGCCGTGCCCGAGCGTCACGCCAATGCCCTGCGCGAAGGCGACACGATCAGGATCGAGACCCCCTCGGGCGACGTCGAGGGCCGGCTTGGCAAGGTCTATCCGCAGATCGAGAACGGCCGCGTCATCGCCGATGTCGAGGTCAGCGGCCTGTCGGACCGCTTCGTCGATGCGCGCGTCCTCGTCCGCCTTCCCGTCGGCGCCCA
>RFGD01000244.1 GCA_003696705.1 Alphaproteobacteria bacterium
CCGTGCCCGCATCTCGGCCTGGGGGGTATCGAGCCGCGCCATCGACGCCTATCGGCCCGGGGAAACGGCCGAGCTGCGCAAGGGCGGCAAGATGACGGTCGAGGCAAATGGCGACTACCTCTGGACCCGTGACGCGCCGATGACCGGCCGGGGCCAGCGCGTCTTCGTCACCGCCGCCGTACCGCCCGAGTTCACGCTTGAGAACTACCGCAAGGTGCTCTTTTCCGGCTCGAGCACCGACAACATGGCGCGCGCCTTCTTCAACACGCTGACCGTGACCATTCCGGCAACGATCATCCCGATCCTGGTGGCGGCCTTCGCGGCCTATGCGCTGGCCTGGATGGAGTTTCCGGGCCGCGCGCTTCTGATCGCCGCGGTGGTCGCCCTTCTGGTGGTGCCGCTTCAGCTTGCGCTCATCCCGCTTCTTCGGCTCCACCTGGCCGTCGGCATCGGCAAGGGATACCTCGGCGTATGGCTGGCGCATACGGGGTTCGGACTGCCGCTGGCGATCTACCTCTTGCGCAATTACATGGCCGGTCTGCCGCGCGACATCATCGAGAACGCCAAGGTCGACGGCGCGACCGACTTCCAGATCTTCCTGAAGATCATCCTGCCGCTCAGCTTCCCGGCCCTGGCCAGCTTCGCCATCTTCCAGTTCCTGTGGGTGTGGAACGACCTTCTTGTCGCCAAGGTCTTCCTGATCGACGCGACCGGGGAGACGACGGTCATGACGAACCAGATCGTCGAGCTTCTGGGCACCCGCGGCGGAAACTGGGAAATCCTGGCCACGGCGGCCTTCGTGTCGATCGCCGTGCCGCTGGTCGTCTTCTTCGCCATGCAACGCTATCTCGTGCGCGGCCTTCTGGCCGGCTCGGTAAAATAGGACGGCTTTCATGAACGCACAGTTGGATCCCAGGAAGGGTCTTTCCGACCAGGCCGACCGGGACTGGTGGCGCGGGGCGGTGATCTATCAGATCTACCCGCGAAGCTTTCAGGATTCGAACGAGGACGGCATCGGGGATCTGCCCGGGATTACCCGGCGACTGCCCTATCTTGCCTCGCTTGGCGTCGACGCGGTCTGGATCTCGCCCTTCTTCCGCTCGCCGATGAAGGATTTCGGCTATGACGTCGCCGACTATTGCGACGTGGATCCGATGTTCGGCACCCTTGCCGACTTCGATACGCTGGTGGCGACGGCGCACGGGCTGGGCCTTCGCGTCATGATCGATCTGGTGCTGAGCCACACCTCGGACCAGCACCCGTGGTTCGCCGAAAGCCGGTCGAGCCGGGACAACGCAAGGGCCGACTGGTATGTCTGGGCGGACCCGAAACCCGATGGCACGCCGCCGAACAACTGGCTGTCGATCTTCGGTGGATCGGCCTGGCAGTGGGACAGCCGGCGGCGGCAGTACTACCTGCACAACTTCCTGACGTCGCAGCCCGATCTCAACCTGCACAACCCGGCCGTCCAGGACGCGCTTCTGGGCGTGGCGCGCTTCTGGCTCGATCGCGGCGTCGACGGCTTCCGCCTTGACACGATCAACTTCTATTTTCACGACAAGGCGTTGCGCGACAACCCACCGCTTCCGGCCGAGGCGCGCAACGACACCATCGCGCCGGCGGTGAACCCCTACAACTTCCAGGAACACCTCTACGACAAGAACCAGCCCGAGAACATTGCCTTCCTCGGGCGGCTCCGGGCGCTCATGGATCCCTATCGGGCCGCCGCGGTCGGCGAGGTGGGGGACGCGCAGCGCGGGCTCGAGATCCTTGGCGAATACACGCGCGGAAACGACCGCATCCACATGTGTTATGCCTTCGAGCTTCTGTCCAAGACCCGGCCGACGGCCGCCTTCATCGCCGAGGTCATGGCGACGGTGGATAGGGTCGCACGGGATGGCTGGCCCTGCTGGGCCTATTCGAACCACGACGTCGAGCGGCACGCCTCGCGCTGGGCCTTGCCGGCCGAGGCGCTGGCGGCTTATGCGACGCTTCTGATGTGTCTGCGCGGGTCGGCCTGCATCTATCAGGGCGAGGAACTGGGGCTTCCCGAAGCCGAGCTTTCCTTCGACGACCTCCGCGACCCCTATGGCATAGAGTTCTGGCCCGAGTTCAAGGGGCGCGACGGCTGCCGAACGCCGATGGTCTGGGAAAGCGGCGCGCCGAACGCCGGGTTCTCGGAGGCGGCACGCACGTGGCTTCCGGTGGCGGCCGCGCACCGCGCGCAGGCTGTCGACCGGGCGCTGGCCGACCCCGCATCGCTTCTGCACCATTACCGCCGCGCCATAGCGCTTCGCCATGCGCATCCGGCGCTCGCGAAGGGCACGCAGACGGGGCTTCGCGCGGAAGGGGACCTGCTGCGGTTCACGCGGCGCCACGGCGCCGAGGAAATCTTCTGCGCCTTCAACCTTGGCCCGGCGCCGGCCGAGACGACGCTGCCTGCGGGCGCGTGGGCGCCGATCGGGACCGAGGCCGGCACCGCGCCGGTGTCCACGGGGCGCGCGCAGCTTGCGCTTGGACCGTGGCAGGCGGCGCTCTTGCGGCGGACCGGGGACTGAAAGGACGGGGGACAGGCACGATGGCCGATCTCAGGCTCAGGGATGTGGGCAAGACCTATGGCGGAACGGTCGAGGTCCTGAAGAACATCAATCTGGACATCCGGACGGGCGAGCTTGTCGTCTTCGTCGGACCGTCGGGCTGTGGAAAATCCACGCTTCTCAGGATGATCGCGGGGCTCGAGGACATCACCTCGGGGACGCTCGAGATCGACGGCACGGTGGTCAACGACGTGCCGCCGTCGCAGCGCGGAATTGCCATGGTGTTCCAGTCCTATGCGCTCTATCCGCACATGACGGTCTACGACAACATGGCCTTCGCGCTCAGGCTTCAGAAACGCCCCGAGGACGAGATCCGCAAGGCCGTTACCGCGGCGGCCGAGAAGCTTCAGCTGGGGGCGCTTCTGGATCGGCTGCCGAAGGCGCTTTCCGGCGGCCAGCGACAGCGCGTCGCCATCGGGCGCGCCATCGTCAGGGACCCGAAGGTCTATCTGTTCGACGAGCCCCTGTCGAACCTTGACGCGGCGCTGCGCGTGGCGACACGCATCGAGATCGCGCAGCTCAAGGACGACATGCCGAACTCGACGATGGTCTACGTGACCCACGACCAGGTCGAGGCGATGACGCTGGCGTCGCGCATCGTCGTTCTGGCCGACAAGGGGGTGGCCCAGGTCGGAACGCCGCTCGAACTTTACGAGCGTCCGCGCAGCGAGTTCGTGGCCCGCTTCATCGGCTCACCCGCGATGAACCTTCTGCCGGGGGAAATCGTCGAAACCGGCGCGCGCACGACGGTCCGCCTTGCGGGCGGCGGAACGATCGTGTCGGCCGTGCCGACGCGCGAGGCCGATCGCGGCATGGCCGTGAACGTCGGGATCCGTCCCGAGGATTTCACGCCCACCGACGCCCCGGACGCGGCCTGGTCGGGGCGGGTCGCCTATGTCGAAGCGCTGGGCGAGGTCACGCTTCTCTACTTCGAGGCCGAAGCGGGGGCCGAGCCGTATCTGGCCAAGCTGCCGGGGATCCGCCACGGAATGCGCGGCCAGACCGTCGCGCTGACGGCGGCGCCCGAAAAGGTCCATCTGTTCCACGACCGGCTGTCGCTCTTGCACCGGGACTGAGCGGGGGGCTGAAAGGGTCGCGGTCCGGCCGCCACGGCGCAGCGCGCAGGGGGCGGCCGGGTCGTCGGCCCGGCCTAGCCGAAGACGCGCGACAGCGCGGCGTCGACGGCCGCGGTGATGGTGTCGATGTCGTCGGCCGTCGAGATCAGCGCCGGGCTGAAGCACAGCGTGTTGTTCATGCCGGGAACCGAGCGGTTGGTGGCGCCGATGATGACCCCGTTCGCCATGCAGTCGGCGACGACGGCCTGCACCATCTTCTCGGGCGCCGGTTCCTTCGTGTCGCGGTCCTTCACAAGCTCGGCCCCACAGAAAAGGCCGATCCCGCGCACGTCGCCGATGACCGGATGTCGCGCCATCAGGGCGCGCAGATTGTCGAGAAGGCGCGCGCCCATGGCCTTGGTGTTCTCGAGAAGGCCCTCTTCCTCGATGATGGCCAGGTTCTCGAGCGCCGCGGCCGGGCCCGCCGTGCAGCCGCCGAAGGTCGAGATGTCGCGGAAGTAGTCGAGCGGGTCGTCGGGGTTCGCCTTGAACAGCTCGAACACCCGTTCCGTCGTCACGAGGCACGAGATGGCGGCATAGCCCGAGGCGACGCCCTTGGCCATCGTGACCATGTCGGGCTCGATCCCGAAGTTCTGATAGCCGAACCATTCGCCGGTGCGGCCGACGCCGCAGACGACCTCGTCGATGTGAAGAAGGACGTCATACTTGCGGCAGATTTCCTGCACGCGCGGCCAATAGCCCTCGGGCGGCGTGATGACGCCGCCGCCGGCGGTCACCGGTTCGAGGCAGATTGCGCCCACGGTATCCGGCCCCTCGCGCAGGATCGCTTCCTCGATCTGATTGGCGGCCCAGATCCCGTAGGGCTCCTTCGCCGGATCCCATTCCGGCTGGGCCCGATATTCGAGGCAGTGCGGCACCTTCACGAAGCCCGGCGTGAAAGGGCCGTACTGCGCGTTGCGCTCTTCCTGGCCGCCGGCCGAAAGGCAGGTGATCGTCGTCCCGTGGTAGTCCCGGTCGCGATAGAGGATCTTGTATTTCTGGCCGCCATAACGCTTGTGCGCGATCTGGCGGACGATCTTGAATGCCTTCTCGTTCGCCTCGGAGCCCGAGTTGGCGTAGTAGACCCGGCTCATGCCCGGCATGCGCGCGATCAGCGCCTCGGCAAAGCGCGCGCCGGGAATCGAGCCGGCCGACCCCGCGAAATAGTTCAGCGTGACCAGCTGGTCGCGCACGGCGTCGGCGATGCGCTCGCGGCCGTAGCCGACGTTGACGGTCCACACGCCGCCCGAAACGGCGTCGAGATATTCCTTGCCCGTCGCGTCCCAAAGGCGCATGCCGCGGCCTTCGACCATGATCCGCGGGTCGATGCTCTCGAAAGGCTTGTGCTGGGTCAGGTGGTGCCAGACATGGGCGCGGTCGGCCTCGACCACATGCGACAGATCGTTCGTGTTGAATGACGTGTTCATGGTGAAGCTCCTGACAAGGGGCAATGTCCCGCACCTTCCTGCCGCGACCCCGGCGCGACCGATAGGGCCAGCCCGGCTCATTGTGTAAAGCCAGCGCTTCCGCGGCAGCCCGCATGCGGGCGACGCCGAACCCTTCCGGTCGCCCCGCGGTGCCCCGGTGCCGGGATCCTGGGGGACACCTGGGGGACATCGGTCCCGCGCCCGCAAGAAGCATGCGCCCCGAGCGCTGGCTTTGCAACAGATGACGGGCGCGGTCGAGGCGATGGCGCCCGTCCCGGGCCGCCCTGCCGCCATGATGATCGCGGCCACGGCGGGACCCGGGCGCCGGGTCGGCGCCGGGCTTCACGCCCTCCGGATACTCCCTTTCCGCGGCGTGGCAGGTCCGATGGACACCCATCCCCGGCGGCATGCCTTCAAGGCCGAGGGCGCGGGCGACGGTGAAATCCCGACCTCTCCATGCGGACAGCATACTGGACCTAGCAGACCGGTGATTTCCGGTTCATGATAGGTCCAGACATGCCGATTCCCGCCGAATGCTTCCATCTGCCCGACGACGATCAGGGCACCCTGCAAAGCCGCATCAAGCGGATTGTCGTCGAGGGCATCATCTCGGGGCGCTTTCGCCCCGGCGAACGCATGCCGTCCAGCCGCGCGCTGGCCCGGCACCTCGGGGTCAGCCGTATCACCGTGACCACGGCCTATACCGACCTCGTGGCCGACGACTATCTTACCGCCAGGGGCCGCTCGGGCTATTTCGTCTCGGCCGAGGTGCCGGTCACCGCGCCGAGGGTCGAACGGCGCGCCAGCGGCAGCATCGTCGACTGGGAGCGCCTTGTCGGCCACCGTTCGGCCGGGCAGCCGCGCATCCCGCGGCCGGCGGACTGGCATTCCTATCCCTATCCTTTCGTGTATGGCCAGCCCGATGCCTCGTTGTTCGATCATGCAAGCTGGCGTCTTTGCGCGCTGCAGGCCCTCGGCCAGCGCGACTTCACGGCGCTGACGGAAGATCGCTACGAGCGCGACGATCCGCTTCTGGTCGAATACCTCGTGCGCCATGTGCTGCCCCTGCGGGGGATCGATGCCCGGCCCGAGAACGTCCTGGTCACCATGGGCGCGCAGAATGCGCTCTGGATCACGGCCCAGCTTCTTCTGAACCCCCGCCGCAAGGCCGCGGTCGAGAACCCGTGCTATCCCGGTCTTCGCGACATTCTTGCCCAGACGCGCTGCCGTACGCTGGCCGTCGACGTCGATGCCGAGGGCCTGCCGCCCGACGCATTGCCCGCCGACGTGGACGTCGTCTTCGTGACGGCCAGCCACCATTGCCCGACCAACGTCACCATGCCGCTCGCGCGCCGCCGCGAACTTCTTTCAAGGGCGGCGCGTGACGGCTTCGTCGTCGTCGAGGACGACTATGAATTCGAACTCCTCTTCCAGCGCACGCCGCTGCCGTCGCTGAAGTCGCTCGATGCCGACGGGACGGTCATCTATATCGGGTCCTTCTCGAAGTCGCTCTTCCCCGGGCTGCGGCTCGGCTATCTGGTCGCGCCCGAGGCCTTCGTGGAAGAGGCCCGGAGCCTGCGCGCCACCGTCTTGCGCCACCCGCCGGGGCTCATCCAGCGAACGGCCGCGCATTTCCTGTCCCTTGGGCACTATCACGCCCAGATCCGGCGGCTGCGCAAGGCCTATCAGCGGCGGCGGCGGGTGATGCTCGAGGCGATCGAGGAAAACGGGCTGACGATCGACGGCGCCGGGGCCGAGGGGGGCACCTGCTTCTGGATGCGCGCACCGGAAGGCGTCGACACGCAGAAACTTGCCGAAGAGCTTCTGCGCCACGGCGTCGTCATCGAACCCGGTCACTCCTTCTTTTCCGGCGTCGAAGTTCCTTCTGATCGTTATCGTCTTGCGTATTCGTCGATCCGGTCTTCGGGGATTTCCCGGGGGATCGGGATACTTGGTCGTGTTCTGGGTTCTTCTGGACTTGTCGGGGTTGGGTGACTGGCCCTGTATTGGTGGCGGTGAAGGGGTCTAGAGGTTTGTCGGTTCCGGGGTTCCGGGTATTCAG
>RFGD01000245.1 GCA_003696705.1 Alphaproteobacteria bacterium
CCGCTGGTCGACGGGCAGGGCAATTTCGGCAACGTCGACGGCGACAATCCCGCCGCCAGCCGTTACACCGAGGCGCGGCTGACCCGCGCGGCCGAGGCGCTCATGGAAGGGCTTGACGAGGACGCCGTCGATTTCCGGCCGAACTACGACGGGACGCTGAAAGAGCCGGTCGTCCTTCCGGCGGCCTTCCCGAACCTTCTGGCCAACGGCGCTTCGGGCATTGCCGTCGGCATGGCGACGAACATCCCGCCACATAACATCGGCGAACTGGTGGACGCCTGCCTGCACCTTCTGAAGGCACCGAACGCGCGCGACGAGACCCTGCTCGAGCTGGTGCCGGGGCCGGACTTCCCGACCGGCGGCATCATCGTCGAACCCCGCGAAAGCCTGGCCGAAGCCTATCGGACGGGGCGCGGGGCCATCCGGCTCAGGGCCCGCTGGTCGGTCGAGGATCTTGGCCGCGGCCAGTGGCAGATCGTCGTGACCGAGATCCCGTATCAGGTCCAGAAATCGAAGCTGATCGAGAAGATCGCGGAACTCATCCAGTCGAAGAAGGTGCCGATCCTTGCCGATGTGCGCGACGAAAGCGCCGAGGACATCCGCGTCGTGCTCGAACCCCGCTCGAAGAACGTCGATCCCGACGTGCTCATGGGGACGCTCTTCCGGCTTTCGGACCTCGAGATCCGGTTCAACATGAACATGAACGTGCTGATCGACGGGCGGACGCCGAAGGTGTGCTCGCTGCGCGAGATCCTGCGCGCCTTCCTCGACCATCGGCGCGAGGTGCTGCAACGCCGCGCACGTCACCGCCTGGCGAAGATCGATCACCGCCTCGAGGTGCTCGAAGGCTATCTGACGGCCTTCCTGAACCTCGATCGCGTGATCGAGATCATCCGCAACGAGGACGAGCCGAAACCGGTCCTGATGGCCGAATTCGAACTGACGGAAGTGCAGGCCGAGGCGATTCTCAACATGCGGCTGCGGTCGCTGCGCCGACTCGAGGAAATGGAACTGCGCCGAGAGCATGACGCGCTGATCGAGGAGCGGGCCGCGCTCGAGGATCTTCTGTCGGACGAAGGGCTTCAGTGGAAGCGCATCGCCACCGAGTTGCGCGCCGTGCGCGACGAGTTCGGCCCCTCGGCGCCCGGCGGCGCGCGGCGCACCGACTTCGCCGAGGCGACAGAGGTTGCCGAGGTACCGCTCGAGGCCATGATCGAGCGCGAGCCCATCACGGTCGTCTGCTCGCGCATGGGCTGGATCCGCGCCCTCAAGGGCCATATCCCCCTCGATCAGGAGCTCAAGTTCAAGGACGGCGATGAAGGGTTGTTCGTCTTCCACGCCGAAACCACGGACCGGCTCCTGCTTCTCGGCTCGAATGGGCGCTTCTACACGATTTCCGCCGCGCAGCTTCCCGGCGGGCGCGGCATGGGCGAGCCGGTGCGCCTCATGGTCGATCTGCCCAACGAGGCCGAGATCGTCGCCCTGTTCGCCCATAGGTCGGGACGCAAGCTTCTGGTCGCCTCGTCGGCGGGGGACGGCTTCATCGTTCCCGAGGACGAGATCGTTGCCCAGACGCGTGCCGGCAAGCAGGTTCTCAACCTGCGCGGCGAGGCGCGGGCCTGCGTGTGTCGGCCTGTCGAGGGCGACCACGTCGCCTGCGTCGGCGAGAACCGGAAGCTTCTGGTCTTCCCCATCGACGAATTGCCCGAGATGACCCGGGGCAAGGGCGTCAGGCTGCAGAAATACAAGGATGGCGGCCTTTCCGATGCGCGGACGTTCACCCTGGCCGAGGGGCTGACGTGGAAGGACCCGGCCGGTCGGACCCGCACCGTCGAGGATCTGACCGAGTGGATGGGCAAGCGCGCCGGCGCCGGCCGCATGGCGCCGCGCGGTTTCCCGCGCGACAATCGCTTCACGGACTGACCAAACCGGCGGGCAGGGCCGGGGCCGCCCGGCGCCGCTTTCCGGGCCCTGTCCACGCCGCTCAGACCCGTTCGATTTCCAGCCAGACGCCGCCTTCGGGCCGAAGCGTCAGGATCAGCGTCGGACGCGGGTCCCGTCCCGGGATGGCGCGAAACCGCAGTCGCCCCAGAAGCGTCGCAAGAATGACCGAGGCTTCCTGGATCGCGAACTGCGCCCCGATGCAGATGCGCGGCCCGTCGCCGAACGGCAGGTAGGCGAAGCGGTCGACCGGCCTTCCGTCGCGGAAGCGCTCGGGGCGGAAGGCGTCGGGCTCTTCCCACAACAGCCGATTTCGATGCAGCGCGTAGATCGGCAGGATCACGGTGTCGCCGGGACGGATTTCGCGGCCCAGAAGCGTGTCCGCGCGTCGCGCGGTTCGCGACAGGAAGGCGGCCGGCGGGTAGAGGCGCAGCGCCTCCTCGATGACCTGCCGCACGAGGGGCATGGCCGAAAGGTCCTCGGCGGTTGCCGGCCGGTCGCCGATGGCGGCGCGCACTTCGTCGCGAAGCCGCGCCTGCCAGCCCGGATCGAAGGCCAGCAGATAGAGCGACCAGGCAAGCGCAAGCGACGTCGTCTCGTGGCCCGCCACGATGAAGGCAAGAAGGTTGTCGCGCAGCTCTCCGGTCGTCATCTGTCGCCCGCTTTCGGGGTCGTGCCCGGCAAGAAGCAGATCCAGAAGGTCGGGGACGGCGCCGGGCCCCGTGGCGCGCCGGCTGTCGATCGCCCGGTCGGCGATTCGCTTCATCCTGTCGAGCGCGCGGCCGGACAGGATGCGATTGGGGCGCGGCACCCAGGCCGGCGCGCCAAGGACATCGAGAAGCGAGACCCTGGCCGTCTGTGCCATGTAGGCATCGATGGCCGCGTGCACCGCCTGGCGGTCCAGACCCTCGCCACCCGAAAAGGTCACGTCCGAGATCACCTCGAACGTGGTGCGCAGCATTTCGGCGAAAAGGTCGGCCGCGCGGCCCGCCTGTGCGTCGAGCCGCTCTGCTGCTCGCGCGGCGGCGGCCGTCATGATCGGCGTCAGACTGCGGATGTTGCGCTGCGAGAACACGGGCGCCGCGGTGCGCCGCTGCCAGCGCCAGTGCGCCCCCTCGGCGACGAACAGGCTTTCGCCGATCGCCGGGCGCAGCACGTTCTTCGTGACTTCCGACTTCGGATAGTCGTCCAGACGCTCGATGAGGATGCGACGAAGCGCGCCGGGGTCCATGACCATGTGCCAGCGCCGCGGCGAGCGGCCCGAGACGATGGGCTGCCGGGTCGCGATCTCGGGCACCAGTTCGAGGACGTTCCGCCGCCCGACGCGCAGGGTGCCGAGTATCCCCAGGGGCCGCGTCGCAAGGGGCACCCGCACCGGCAGGGCGGATGCGCCTTCCTCGGGCTGGTGAAGTGCCTTCGTCATGACAAGGCGAATATAGGGTCCGCGCCCCCGCCCGGGAAGCGTCACCGCCGAAGGCGATTGCCGGCCGATCCGCGCTCGGCTATGTCTCGGGGCAAGGCATTGAAGATCCCGGGGACGTCGATGAAGCTATCCAAGCGTGTTCCGGCCCTCTGGTGGCTGGCCTTCCTGTTGGCGGCGACGGCGTGTTCGCCCGTGGTCGACGAGAACGCGCCCCTTGCCGATCTTGGCGACTTCGAGCTTGGCTATGCCATCGTCGTTGCCAAGAACGCCCAGAAGGTGCCGCCCTCGCGCGAGGCGACCACCGAAGAGTGGGAAGAGGCGCTGCGCACGGCGCTCGAGACGCGCTTTCGCCGCTACGAGGGCGGCAAGCTCTACCATATCGGTGTCAATGTGGACGGCTACGCCCTTGCCGTGCCGGGGATCCCGGTCATCCTGTCGCCGAAGTCGGCGCTCGTGATATCGGTGACGCTCTGGGACGACGCGGCCCAGAAGAAGGTGAATGAAGAGCCGAAACAGATCACCGTCTTCGAGGAGCTGACGCCCGGAACGCTGGTCGGCAGCGGCTACACGATGACGCGCGAAGAGCAGATCCAGAGCCTGGCGCGTTCGGCCGCCGCGGCGATCGAGCGCTGGCTGGCCGACAACCGCGACTGGTTCGGAACGCCGTCGACGCCGGACGCGGCGACGTCCGCCCCCGGCGCCGAAGCCGGCAATGCCCGCGACGGTCGGCCCGTCTTGCGCCCCGAGGCCACCTGACACTTGATTTTTTCGCTGGGTGTCGTTACGTGCCGGCGCGATGTTGAATCGGGCCCGTCCGGGCCCCCGAGCGAATGAGGCGCCGAGACCATGGCAAAGGCAAAGTTTGAGCGTACGAAGCCGCACGTGAACGTTGGCACGATTGGTCACGTTGACCACGGCAAGACGACGCTGACGGCAGCGATC
>RFGD01000034.1 GCA_003696705.1 Alphaproteobacteria bacterium
GGCGACCATGGGGCCCGTGGCGGGGCACCCGCCGGTGCGCCTGCCCCGAATCCGCTTGACCTTTGCGCCGCACATCTGTTGAACCTCGCAGCGACTTCGACGAAATGCGGTGAACGGGCAATGGACGATCAGAACAAGAACCTCATTCTTGCGACGGCGCTCAGCTTCCTCGTCATTCTGGTCTGGTTCGTGCTGTTCCCGCCCGAGCCACCCGCCACGACGCCCCCCGAGGCCCCGGCCCCGGCCGAAAGCACGGCCGAGCTTGCCCCCGTCCCGACCACGGTTGCCGAAACGCCGGCGCAGGCGGCCAGCCCCGCGGCGCCCGCCGCCTCCGTCGCACCCGCCGCCGACGAATCCGCGCGCGTGGCCATCGACACGCCGCGCATCAAGGGCTCGATCCTGCTCAAGGGCGGGCGCATCGACGACATCCTTCTGAAGGACTACCGCGAAGAACTGTCCGAAGACTCGCCGCTCGTCCGCCTCCTTACGCCGGTCGGCCGCGATCACGCCTATTACGCCCTCCACGGCTGGATCCCGGGCGGCGGGCTTGACGTCGCAGCCGTGCCGGGGCCGAACACGCCGTGGCGCATCGAAAGCGGCGACACGCTCGCGCCCGGCAAGCCGGTCACGCTCGTCTGGGACAATGGTCAGGGCCTTGTCTTCCGCAAGACATTCGCGGTCGACGACAACTACATGTTCACCGTGACCCAGTCTGTCCAGAACGCCGGCGCCGAGGCCCGCACCCTGGCCCCCTACGGCCTGATCGCGCGCCACGGCAAGCCCGGGGGCCGGGCCTTCTTCATCCTCCACGAAGGCGTGGTGATGGAGGCAGACGGCACGCTCGAGGAAATCAAGTACAAGAACATGGACGACCTCGATCTGGTCGAGCGCGAGCGCGCGCGCGCCGAGATCGTCCCGGTCGAGGAGAACGGCTGGATCGGGTTCACCGACAAGTACTGGATGTCGACCCTTGTCCCCATGCCGGGCCAGCCCTTCACGGCCGTCGCGAAATACGTCGAGAGTGCCGACATCTACCAGACCGAGACGCGCCTGCCGGCCGTGACCCTCAACCCCGGCGAAACGCGCGAGGCGAAGACGCTTCTTTTTGCCGGCGCCAAGGAATGGGAGACGATCCGCGGCTACGAGGAAAGCCTCGGGATCCTGCATTTCGAGGATTCGATCGACTGGGGCTGGTTCTTCTTCCTGACCAAGCCGATCTTCCGCGCCCTCCACTTCCTGCACGGCGTGATTGGCAACATGGGCTGGTCAATCATCCTTCTGACACTGGTAATCAAGGCGCTCGTCTTCCCGCTTGCCTACCGGTCCTACGTGTCGATGGCGAAGATGAAGGAACTCCAGCCGGAGCTTCAGCGCCTCAAGGAACGCGCCGGGGACGACCGCCAGAAGCTTCAGCGTGAAATGATGGAGCTTTACAAGCGAGAGAAGGTGAACCCCGCCGCCGGCTGCCTTCCGATCCTTTTGCAGATCCCGATCTTCTTCTCGCTCTACAAGGTCATCTTCGTCACCATCGAGCTTCGCCATGCGCCATGGATCCTTTGGATCCGCGACCTCTCGGCCCCAGACCCGACGTCGATCCTGAACCTGTTCGGCCTTCTGCCCTGGGCGGCGCCGGCGCCGGATTCGTTCCTGTCCATCTTCTCGCTGGGCGTGCTGCCGATCCTGCTTGGCATCTCGATGTGGCTTCAGCAGAAGCTCAACCCCGCGCCCACCGACGCGGTGCAGGCGCAGGTCTTCGCATGGATGCCCTGGATCTTCATGTTCATGCTGGGCCAGTTCCCCTCGGGGCTCGTGCTGTACTGGATCACGAACAACATGCTGACCTTTGCGCAGCAGTATACGATCATGCGCATCCACGGGCACAAGCCGGATGTCCTCGGCAATATCCTCGGACCCATTCGCCGAAGGCGCGAAGAACGCGCGGACAGGAAATGACGGCCCGCGTCGCCGAAATCTGGCGTCACCCGATCAAGGCGATCGGCCGAGAGCGCCTGCCCGCC
>RFGD01000246.1 GCA_003696705.1 Alphaproteobacteria bacterium
CCTTTCGGGCAACCGCACCCTTGTCCGCTTCGGAAACGGTGACGAGGTCTCGGTGCAGGCAGGCCCGCGCGGTGTGCGCTTTCTCCTTGTCTCGGGCGCGCCGATCCGAGAGCCGGTGGCCTGGCACGGCCCGATCGTGATGAACACCCGCGACGAACTTCGGCAGGCGATGGCAGAGTTGCGAAGCGGCACCTTCATCCGCGACGGCGCGCGCCCCGAGCGTTCATGAACCCGTGCGCCAGTAGACGATCACGCCCAGGACCGCCACGATGACCAGGAGACGAAGGGTCAGCGCGCCGGCCCACCGAAGAAACGCCTGGCGGCGGCGCGCACGCGCATCGACGGACGTCAGATACCTGACCGCGAGATCGTAGCTGCGGGCGACCCGTTCGGCTTCCATCTTGCCCTGAAGCTTGGGGTGCTCGACGCGCGCCATCGTCTCGGCCAGTTCCGAAAGGGCCGCCGAGACGGGCCTTGGTACGCGGCGCGCGGCCTTGCTGCTCACTGTCGCGATGTCTTTGGCGCGAAGCCCCAGGCGCTCGTTGGCGAGGGCGACCACGCGGTCGGTCATCTGCCGGACGGTATCGGGGTGGTAGGGGATCATGAAATGCAACCTTTGAAATCTGGCGCGGGAAGGATACAGCGCATCGTGCCGGATACTCAACGGGGACACTGCGATGCTCAAGACCCAGATCCATGGCGAGGACCGCACCGGGTCGGTCCTGGTGATTGCGCACGGTCTTTTCGGTTCGGGGCGAAACTGGCGCGCCATCGCGCGACAGCTTGCCCGCGCACGACCCGTCGTGACCGTGGACATGCGCAACCACGGCGAAAGCTTCCATTCCCCGCGCCACGATTATCCCGCAATGGCCGAAGACCTGGCCGAGGTCGTCGAGGCCAGCGGCGCGCCGGCCGACGTCCTTGGCCACTCGATGGGGGGCAAGGCCGCCATGATGCTGGCGCTCGAGCGTCCCGAACTCGTGCGCCGCCTGGTCGTGGCCGACATCGCGCCCGTCGGATACGATCATACCCAGGCCCCGCTGATCGAGGCCATGCGCGCCGTCCCCCTCGACAAGGTTCAGAGCCGGCGCGACGCCGAAGCGGTCCTGAAGCCGCTGATTCCAGAGGACGCGGTGCGCGCCTTCCTCCTGCAAAGCCTCGAGATTCTGCCGGGCGGGGGCGGCCGCTGGCGGCTCAATCTGGACGCGCTGGCGGCAAACATGGACAGCATCATCGGCTTTCCCGACGTCGAAGGTCGCCGTTTCGACGGCCCCGCCCTGTTCGTCCGGGGCGGCGCGTCGGACTATGTGCGGCCCGAATACGAACCCCGCATTCGCGCCCTCTTCCCCGCGGCCGAGATCCGGACCATCGAAGGCGCGGGCCATTGGGTGCATGCCGACCGTCCGCGCGAGTTCATCGCACTTGTCGACCGATTCCTGTCGGATGGGGCCGAGGCGACCTAGCGCGCCGGCCTGACCATGCGCATCAGGACATCGGTGCGGAAGACGAAGTGGTGGACAAGCGCCGCACCGATGTGAACCCAGAGGAGAAGGAAGAACACCGACTCGCCGACATCGTGCAGAAGCTGCGCGGCGCCGATGCCGCCATAGCGCGCAAGAAGCCCGCCACCCGGGATCACGATCATGAGGACGTAGAAAGCCCAGTGCGTCCAGACGGCGACCTTCCGCAACAGCTCGTGCTCGGACGCGGGCGGCTCGGGCGCGCCCTGGACGAACCGCACGAGAAGCCGCAACGCCATGAGCCCCAGGATCGCCACGCCGGGCCAGACGTGCAGCCAGGCCAGGGCCGACTGCCCATCATGTTCGACGAAATCCGCCGTCATGTATTCGACCAGCACGAGCCCGGCAATCAGCCAGTGCAAGGTGATCTGCAATCGAGAGTAGCCCGTGACCTCTTCCATGGTCGGATTTCCTGCCTGTTCCTCGTGTTCCCGGCCAATTCCTAGCCGTCTTCGCCGCCGTCGCCAAGAAGGGTCCGCGCAATGCGCGCCGAGAGAGGCCACGTCGCGCCCATGATCCCCGCGCCGATCGCCAGAAGCGTGCCGCCGCCATGGACGCCGGCAAGAAGCGCGGCCACAAGCGCGACGGCCAGCGCGACGCCGGAGACGAACAGATGAACAAGAAAGGTAGCCCAGAACATTGCGCCCCCCGCAGATCGGGTTTCTGCCACCCCTCACATGTGGCATTCCGGGCGGGCGCGACGAAGGGGACAGCTCGCCGCACCGCCGGGAAAGGCCGCATTTCGACGAAGGATCGGCGACCGACCGCCGGGAAAGGCCGCCCCGCGGCGGCGCGTATTGACGTCCGCGGCCCGAAGTTCTAGCCCGTTCCGCCGGACCCCCGCGCGCCCCGGCGCGCCCATTCAGGAACGAACGAGCATGAGGAAACGCATCAGCCTTCTTCTGGCCACCCTGGCGCTTGCCGGCCTTTCCGGATGTGCGACCGTTCAGGGGATCGGGACCGATCTTCAGAAGGCGGGAACGGTCATCAAGTCCAGCGCGCGAAGCGCCCAGGCCAACATCTGATCGGCCGGGGATCGGCGAACGGGGCCGGCGAGCGCGACCGGCGCACCCGGCCGGCCCCGCCTAGTCGTCCATCTTCAGGGCGTTGATGAAGGCCTGCTGGGGGATCTCGACGCGGCCGAACTGCCGCATCTTCTTCTTCCCGGCCTTCTGCTTTTCCAAAAGCTTCTTCTTCCGCGTCACGTCGCCGCCATAGCACTTGGCCGTGACGTCCTTGCGCAGTGCCGGGATCGTCTCGCGGGCGATGACGCGCCCGCCGATGGCCGCCTGGATCGGGATCTTGAACATGTGGCGCGGGATCAGCTCTTTCAGCTTCTCGCACATCGCGCGCCCCCGCGCCTCGGCCCGGTCGCGGTGGACCATGACCGACAGCGCGTCAACGGGTTCGTCGTTCACGAGGATCTGCATCTTGACCAGATTGTCGGCGCGATAGCCGATCATCTGGTAGTCGAAACTGGCATAGCCCTTGGTGACCGACTTCAGCCGGTCGTAGAAGTCGAAGACGACCTCGTTCAGGGGAAGGTCGTACACGACCATCGCCCGGCTGCCGGCATAGGTGAGGTCAAGCTGGATCCCCCGCCGGTCCTGGCAAAGCTTCAGGACGTCGCCGAGGTATTCGTCGGGCACCATGATGGTGGCCTTGATGCGCGGCTCCTCGATCCGGTCGATCTTCGAGGGGTCGGGCATGTCGGCGGGGTTGTGGAGCTCGATCATCGAGCCGTCGCGCATGTAGACGTGGTAGATGACGCTCGGCGCCGTCGTGATGAGGTCGATCCCGAATTCGCGCTCGAGCCGCTCGCGCACCACCTCGAGATGCAGGAGCCCGAGGAACCCGCAGCGGAACCCGAAGCCAAGCGCCGCCGATGTCTCCATCTCGTAGCTGAAAGACGCGTCGTTGAGCGCCAGCTTCTCGATCGCCTCGCGGAGGTTCTCGAACTCGGCGCTGTCGACCGGGAACAGACCGCAGAAGACGACCGGCTGTGCGGGCTGGAACCCCGGCAGCGGCTCGGCGCAGGGGCGCTTCTCGTGGGTGATCGTGTCGCCGACGCGCGTATCGCGGACCTGCTTGATCGAGGCCGTGAGAACGCCGATCTCGCCGGGGCCGAGCTCGGGCACGTCGACCATCTCGGGCTTCAGGACGGCAAGGCGGTCGACAGTGTAGCTGGCCCCGGTCTGCATCATCTTGATGCGGTCGCCCTTGCGGATGATCCCGTCCATCACGCGAAACAGGACGACAACGCCAAGGTAGGGGTCATACCAGCTGTCGACCAGCATGGCGCGCAGCGGCGCGTCGGCATCGCCTTTCGGCGGCGGAAGCCGGTGGACGATCGCCTCGAGCACATCGGGAATGCCCTGGCCGGTCTTGGCCGACACCTCTATCGCGTCGGTCGCGTCGATGCCGATCACGTCCTCGATCTGTTCGCGCACGCGGTCGGGATCCGCGGCCGGCAGGTCGATCTTGTTCAGAACGGGCACGATCTCGTGGTCGGCCTCGATGGCCTGATAGACGTTGGCAAGCGTCTGCGCCTCGACCCCCTGTGTCGCGTCGACGACAAGAAGCGAGCCCTCGACCGCGCGCATCGACCGGCTCACCTCGTAGGCGAAGTCGACGTGGCCCGGCGTGTCGATCAGGTTGAGGACGTAGGTGTTCCCGTCCTTTGCAGGATATTCGATTCGCACCGTGTTGGCCTTGATCGTGATCCCGCGTTCGCGCTCGATGTCCATCGCGTCCAGAAGCTGTTCCTTCATGTCGCGCTCGGCCACCG
Organism: Alphaproteobacteria bacterium; assembly: GCA_003696705.1. Classification (GTDB taxonomy): domain Bacteria; phylum Pseudomonadota; class Alphaproteobacteria; order Rhodobacterales; family Rhodobacteraceae; genus RFGD01. The sequence continues at coordinate 4,309 of RFGD01000246.1, forward strand.
TGCCGGTCATCTGGATCAGCCGGTCGGCAAGCGTCGACTTCCCGTGGTCGATATGCGCCACGATCGAGAAATTTCGGATGAGCTTCGGGTCGGTTGTCATGGGCGCCATATGCGTAGGAAATCGTCCCCCGTCAATGGCGCGCATGGCGAAGGTCGCCGTCCGACTTGCCCGGCCACTCCAAGTTTGTCATCCTGTTCCCCGAAAGACCGCGCAAGACGGTCTTCGACGAAGCTTCAACCAGGATGAGGCAACGAGGGCAGACACATGTTCGCACGACTTATCGTCCTTGCCGCGGCCGCCGCGGCCATGGCCCCGTCGATGGTCGCCGCCGGCAGCATCGAGAAGGCATGCCTGAAATCGGGACGTCCCGCGGCCTCGCGCGCGCTTTGCGGCTGCATTCAGGACGCGGCCGACCTGACCCTGAGCCGCAGCGACCAGGCCAAGGCCGCGCGCTTCTTCCGCGACCCGGATGCCGCGATGAAGGTCCGGCAAAGCTCGTCCGGCGCCGAGGAACGGTTCTGGGAGCGCTATCGCGCCTTCGGCGACACGGCCGTCGCCTTCTGCGACCATCTGGGCTAGCGGCCCGGCCGAAGCCCCGAGAGAAGGGCGCGGGCCCCCCGCTCGATCAGCGAGAGCGCGCCGTCGTAGTCGCCTGTGAAGTAGGGGTCCGGAACCTCGGACCCGCCCGGCTCGCCAAGCGCCTCGAGAAAGAGCGCCACCCGCGCCCGCGACCCGTCCGGGCAGAGCGCCTCGAGGTCCGCGAGGTTCTGGCGATCCATCGCCAGGATCAGGTCGAAGGCGGCGAAATCGCTCGCCGTGACCTGACGGGCGCGAAGCCCCGAAAGATCATACCCGCGACGCGCGGCCGCCCGGACCATGGGCGGATGTGGCGGCTTGCCAGCGTGCCAGCCCGCCGTCCCCGCACTGTCGAGGAAAAGCCGCTCCCCGGCCATTGATGCCAGGACCCCCTCGGCCGCGGGCGAGCGGCAGATGTTGCCAAGGCAGACAAGAAGAAGTCGCGGCCTGTCAGAGCCTGTCATCGGCCGATCCCCTGAAAGCACGCGTTCCGGATAGGGACGCCGAGAAGAAAAGACAAGTGTCCACGCCCCCGATGGGTTTGACCCCTTGCCCTTCGTTCACGCCTCGCCCCTGCCCCTTGTGCAGCGCCGGCCGCGTCGTCTCCGACCGAAAGCGCAGTGCCGGCCTGGACGCGCGGCCCCGCCAACCTGGAGGGCCGCGCGCCTGCTCTACTGGTCCGCGCCCGGCGCGTTGCCGTGACCGTGCCCGTGGTCATGGCCCCCGGCCGCGTGATCGCCGTGCATATGGCCATGCGCCATGGGCGCGGCGTCGCCGTCCACCGGCACGTCGAGCGCCACTTCCCCCGCCTTCTCGAACCGGAGCACAAGATGAACGGTGTCGCCTTCGGCGAGCGGCTCTTTCAGGCCCATCAACATGACGTGGCGCCCGCCGCGTTCGAGCCAGAGGATTTCCCCGTCGGGCACGGGAAAGCCCTCGGGGACATGGCGCATGTGGGCAACGCCGTCGGCACCGATCTCGTGGGTGTGAAGCTGGGTGACGGCGGCAACGTCGCTCTCGACATCGATCAGGCGGTCATCCTGGCCGCTCTGGTTCTCGATCCCCATGAAGATGGCGCCGGCCCGGGCGTTGGGACCCGAGGACCGGGCATAGGGCCCGTGGATGATGAAGCCGTCCACCATGATGTGGTGATGGTCATGGGTCTCGTCGTCGGCGACAGCCGCCACGGGACCGGCACCGACAAGAAGTCCGGCGGCAACCGCCGCCCGAAGAAGTTGGGTAAGCATCTGTGATTTCCTTCTGAAAGCTGGATGACAGGTCAGGAGCTTTCGCGAAGGATCGGCGGCCCTCTGGCGGATGGAGCGTCGACGAGCCGCAAGGCGGCCTGGTGCCCCCGCTCCTCGGCCGGAATGCGCCCCAGGTGCCGCCACGCCGGCGGAGGCACCTCGGGCCGGGCCACGCCGTCCAGAAGGAATGCGGCCACGGTCGGACAGACGAGGACTTCGTCGCCCGCGGTGCCGCCGTCCCCGTCAATATGGAGAAGGCGAACCCCGGTGCCCGTACAGATGACAACGACGGAGTCCCCGGCCGCCGCGATGCGCACCAACGCGGTCAGCGCGCCCAGGCCCGCCCATGGCTGGGCGACCAGAAGAAGGGTCAGGACTGCCGCGCGGACGAAGGACATGGGCGAAGTCTGTCACATCCCCGGCGCCGGGGCGCAGGCGACAAAATGAAGCGGCCCCGCCCGATCGGGCGAGGCCGCGCGTGCGGCCGTGCACGATGGCACGGAGCGGCGAGGCGCTCAGGCGCCCGCGGTCGCTTTCTCGATCTCGCGCTTGATGCGCAGCGCCTTCGGCGACAGGTCACGATCGCGCGCCTTGGCAAGGAACGCGTCCAGCCCGCCCCGATGGTCCACGGTGCGCAGCGCCGCCGCCGAGATCCGAAGCCGGAAGGACCGGCCAAGCGTCTCGGACTGAAGCGTGACTTCGTTGAGGTTCGGCAGGAACCGGCGGCGCGTCTTGTTGTTGGCGTGGCTGACGTTGTTGCCGGTCATGACGCCCTTGCCGGTCAGTTCGCAGCGGCGCGACATAGTTCGCTCCTTCGTGTCGGTGCATGGTCTGATAACGACGCGGGCACCGCGACGGCGCGGCACCCGGGAATTTCGAGCCCGGTCATTACGGAGAATCCATGGTGGCGTCAAGCGATTCATGCAGCGGATCGCGACCGGTCC
>RFGD01000247.1 GCA_003696705.1 Alphaproteobacteria bacterium
GGGCTGATGATGAAGGAAGGGCTTCTCAAGGAGAACATCGACGGCGAGGCGCTGGAATGGGCACACCGGCGGATGCTGCAACGCCCCGAGGCGCGAAAGATCCTCATGGTCATTTCGGACGGCGCGCCGGTGGACGATTCGACGCTGTCGGTGAACCCTGCAAATTTCCTTGAAAAGCACCTGCGCGACGTCATCGACATGATCGAGCGCCGCAAGCAGGTCGAGCTTCTGGCGATCGGCATCGGCCACGACGTGACGCGCTACTACGAGCGGGCCGTGACCATCACCGACGCCGAACAGCTTGCCGGCGCCATGACCGAGCAGCTGGCCGCACTGTTCGACAGCAACGAACGGGCCCGGGCCCGCGTGATGGGACGCCTGGCCCGCGCGCGATAGACCGCGGGGGCGGCCGCACGCCGGCGAGGCGCGACAACGGGGGGGCAGCAATGTTTCAGGATTTCACAAGCACGGCGAACCCCGCGGACGGGCCGCCGCGCCTTGCACGGTTGCGCGACGAGCTTTCGCGCGCCGGGCTTGACGGTTTTCTCGTGCCGCGGGCCGATGCCCATCAGGGCGAATATGTCGCGCCTTGTGACGAGCGGCTGCGCTGGCTCACCGGGTTCACCGGCTCGGCCGGATTTGCCATTGCAACGACCGACCGGGCGGCGATCTTCGTCGACGGGCGCTATCGGCTTCAGGTGCGCGAGCAGGTGGACACCACCGTCTTCGAGCCGCAGGACTGGCCGGAAACCTCGGCGGCCGACTGGCTTGCCGGTGCGCTCTCGTCCGGCGGACGCGTCGGCCTCGATCCGTGGCTTCACACGCCGGCCGAGGTCGAACGGCTGGCCGAAAGGCTGAAACCCGCGGGCATCGAGCTTGTCGAGACGGAGAACCTGGTCGATCGCATCTGGACCGACCGGCCGGCCCCGCCCGCCGCACCGGTCTTCGCCTATCCGGAAGAGCTTGCCGGCAAGACCGGTGCCGAAAAGCGGGCCGAGATTGCCGCGGCACTGGCCCGTGCCGGCGCGCAGGCGGCCGTCCTGACGCTTCCCGATTCCATTGCCTGGCTTCTCAACATCCGCGGTGGCGACCTGCCCCGGGTGCCCGTGGCGCTCGCCTTCGCCATCATCCACGCCGACGGGTCGGCCGATCTCTTCATCAACCCGCGCAAGGTCGGCCCGCACACACGCGCCCACCTAGGCCCCGATGTCACCATCCGGCCCGAAGGCGACTTCGAGACGGCCCTTTCCGCCCTGAAGGGACGGGTCCTTCTTGATCCGGCAACCGCGCCGCTTGCCGTCCTCAGACGTCTTGCCGACGCGGGCGCCGAGGTCTTGCGCGCGCCCGACCCGTGCCTTCTGCCCAAAGCCCGCAAGACCGAAGCCGAGCTTGCCGCCACCACCGAGGCCCATGTCCGCGACGGCGCCGCGATGGTCGAGTTCCTGGCCTGGCTCGATGCGCATGCGCCGTCGGGAAAGCTCACCGAAATCGACGTCGTGGCCGCCCTGGAAGGGTTCCGCCGCGACACCGGCCAGCTGCGCGACATCAGTTTCGACACCATCGCGGGCGCCGGTCCGAACGGTGCCATCGTCCACTACCGCGTCACGCACGAGACGAACCGCCGCGTCGAACCCGGCACGCTTCTTCTGGTCGATTCGGGCGGTCAGTATCTGGACGGCACGACCGACATCACGCGCACGATCGCCGTCGGTCCCCTGCCAGCTGGCGCGGCCGAGGCCTTCACCCGCGTCCTGAAGGGAATGATCGCCATCTCGCGGCTGCGGTTCCCGCCCGGTCTGGCCGGTCGCGACATTGACGCGATCGCCCGCGTCGCCCTGTGGGAAGCGGGGCTCGACTACGACCACGGCACCGGGCACGGGGTCGGCGTCTTCCTGTCGGTGCACGAAGGGCCACAGCGGATCTCCCGGAAGGGAGAGACCGTGCTCGAGCCCGGCATGATCCTGTCCAACGAACCCGGTTGCTACCGCGAAGGGGAATGGGGCATCCGGATCGAGAACCTGGTCGTCGTCGAGCCGGCAAGGGACACGGGCGCGCGCCAGATGCTTGGCTTTCGGACGCTCACCCTGGCGCCGATCGACCGCCGGCTTGTCGTTCTCGACTTGCTGTCCGAGGCCGAGCGTGCCTGGCTTGACGCCTACCATGCAACGGTGCGCGACACGCTCTGGCCGCGGGTCGGCCGCGATGCGCGCAAGTGGCTGCGCGAGGTCACGCGCCCCCTTTGACGGCGAGATCGTTCAGGCGTGTTCCTCGGCCGCCACCTCGCGAAGCGCCCGGTTGTAGGCACGCAGCGCATCGCTTTCCAGAAGGACACCCCAAAGCTCGGGCGGCCGGTCCTCTCCGGGCAGCGTGACGACGGCAAGCCGGTCGGCATCCGACCGTTCGAAGATGGGCATGGCGGCCTCGAGCGTCGCGTTGGCGTCGACGTAAAGCCCGCGTTCGACAAGGTCCCACAACTCTTCCTCGGGGGGCGCGCCCGGCCTGTCGAGCGGGCGCATGATGTCGACGACCCGAAAGAGGCCCAGAAGATAGGCTTGCGGACCGGCGGCAATGTGGATGTTCCGCCGCTCGAGAAGGGCAAGGAAGAAGGACTTCTCGAAAAGCCGCGCGGCCACCGCGACCGATGTCGACACCGCCGTCATGACGGCAAGCGCCGTGTGCCAGTCCCCCGTCATCTCGAAGACGATGAGGGTCGTCGAGATCGGGGCACCAAGCACGGCTGCGGCGACCGCGCCCATGCCGGCGAGGGCGTAGAGTGTTTCGCTTCCCGAAACAGTCGGGAAAATAGACGTGGCAATGTCGCCGAAGGCAAGACCGACAAGCGCCCCGATCATCAGCGAAGGCGAGAAGACGCCACCCCCCATGCGCCCCCCCATCGTGATGGCCAGCGCCACGCCCTTGACGGTGGCGAAAACGACGGCGGTGCCGAAGGCAAGCCCGCCCGTCAGTGCCGCCGACGTCGTGTGATAGCCGACACCGATCACATGGGGAAACCGGATGGCGATGACGCCAAGGAGGAGGCCCGCGAGCGTCGGACGAAGCCAGCGCGGCACGCCAAGGCGGCGCTGGACCCACGTCCCGATATCGTCGGCCCAGAAGATCGCGCGCATCACCGCGACCGCCGCCACGCCGGCAACGACGCCCAGAAGAAGGAAGGCCGGCAGTTCCACGTGGAAGGGCAAGAGCCCCTCTGTCGGCAACGAGAACTCCGTGACGCCCTCGAAGCGCAGGCGATTGATGACGGTCCCTGCGACGGCCGCAATGACGATGGGGGCGAAGGCA
>RFGD01000035.1 GCA_003696705.1 Alphaproteobacteria bacterium
ACCGCGGGCATACCGGGGGCCGAGGAAAAGCCCTGGCGCCGCCTTCCCGCGCTCACCGGCGGGCGCATGGCCGACGCGGTCTTCGTCACCGTCGGCGCGATCCCCGTCTACGAGACGGCGATGCGCTTTCTGGCGCCCGGCGGGCGGATGTACATGGTGGGCATGCCTCATTCGGGCCAGAAGGCAAGCTATGAACCCGTCATCGTGGCCGCCGTCGGGCAGGGCATGGTCGGCACCAAGATGGGGGACGTCGTCCTTCAGCGCGACATTCCCTGGATGGTGGATCTCTATCGACAGGGGCGCCTCAAGCTCGACGAACTCGTGTCGGGGCGCTGGTCGCTGGACGAGATCAACGAGGCCATCGCCGACACGCGCTCGGGGGCAGCGCGTCGAAACGTGATCGTCTTCCCATGAGGCTCGACGGGCTCGAGATCTTCGTTGTGGCCCCGCCGCCGCCGGGCTGGGGCGGGCGTTACTGGATCTTCGTCAAGCTGACCACGGACGACGGCATTGCAGGCTATGGGGAATGCTATGCCTCGACCGTGGGGCCGCCGGCGATGAAGGCGATCATCGAGGATGTCTTCACCCGCCACATGGCCGGGGAATCGCCCGAAAACATCGAGATGATGTTTCGCCGCGCCTATTCGGCGGGGTTCACGCAGCGGCCCGATCTCAGCGTGATGGGCGCTTTCTCGGGGCTCGAGATGGCGTGCTGGGACATTCTGGGGAAGGCCAGGAACCGGCCGGTGTGGGCGCTTCTTGGCGGGCTGGTCAACCGCCGGATCCGCTCCTACACCTATCTTTACCCGCTTCCGGGCCAGGACATGGATCGCTTCTGGGTCGATCCCGACATGGCGGCCGAGGCCGCCGCCGCCCGCATGGCCGAGGGGTTTACCGCCGTCAAGTTCGACCCTGCGGGTCCCTATACGGTCCACGGCGGGCATCAGCCGGCGATGTCCGACATCAGCCGTTCGGTGGCCTTCTGCCACGCCATCCGCGAGGCGGTCGGCGACCGGGTCGATCTTCTCTTCGGCACGCATGGGCAGTTCACGACCGCCGGCGCCATCCGGCTCGGCCGCGAGCTCGAGCCGTTCAACCCGCTGTGGTTCGAGGAGCCGGTGCCCCCCGACAACCTTCTGGAGTTCGCCGAAGTGGCCCGTCAGGTCCGCATTCCCGTGGCGACCGGAGAGCGCCTGACCACGAAGGCGGAATTTGCCACCGTGCTGCGCACGGGCGGCGCCCGGATCCTTCAGCCGGCCCTTGGCAGGGTGGGCGGCATCTGGGAGGCGAAGAAGATCGCCGCCATCGCCGAGGTCTTCAACGCCGAGATGGCGCCGCATCTCTACGCCGGTCCCGTCGAGTGGGCGGCCAATGTCCATCTGGCTGCCTCGATCCCGAACCTCTGCATGGTCGAGACCATCGAGCGCGGCGGCGATTTTCACCTTGCGTTGATCGGCCACAGCATCGAATGGGACCGCGGGTTCATCGCCCCGCCCGAGGGGCCGGGCCTCGGGATCGACTTCGACGAGGATCTGGCGCGGCGCCACCCGTGGAAGGGCGACCGATTGCACCTCGAGATGCAGGAAGAGCCCTGCAACTATGCCGAGGGAAACCGCTTTGCCGGCGGCGCACCGCCCGCCGTGCCGCCCGTCGCGTCCGGGAAGGGTTAGTCGGTCTTGCGTCCCGCCGCCTCGTGGGCGTAGCGAAGCCGGGCGATCTCCTCGTTCGCCTCGGCCTTGCGCTGGCTGCGCAGCGCGCTTTCGATGAAACCCAGATGCGCCTCGATCGCGGCGCGCGCGCCGTCCGGATCGCGCGCCTGGATGGCATCGTTGATGGCACGGTGCTGGTCCAGAAGCGTTGCCCGGGTGGTCCGCTGGCGGAACATGACCTGTCGGTTGTAGAAGACCCCTTCGCGCAGAAGATCGAACATGGACCGCATCATGTGCAGCATCACGATGTTGTGGCTGGCCTCGATGATGGCCATGTGAAACTTCGCGTCCAGCGCGGCCTCATTGCTCGGGTCCCGTTTGCGGTGCGCGGCCTCCATCTTACGAAAGACGGCGTCGATGACCTTCAGGTCCGTGTCCGAGGCCAACCGTGCCGCCCGTGCGGCGGCAAGCCCCTCGAGGTCCCGCCGGAACGAGATGTAGTCGAAGACGGCCTCGTCATGCTCTCCGAAAAGCTTGATGAGCGCGGGCGAGAAGGCCGAGCCCAGAACGTCCGCGACAAAGACGCCAGCCCCGGCCCGCGTGACAAGAAGGCCACGCTCTTGAAGGCTTCCCAGCGCCTCGCGAAGACTGGGGCGCGAGACGCCCAGCCGCTCGGCAAGTTCACGCTCTCCGGGCAAGCGGTCGCCGGGGCGCAGGACGCCGCGCAGGATCAGAAGCTCGATCTGCCTGGCTACGGCTTGCGACAGCTTTTCGGACTGGATTTTCCTGAACGGCATGACGATCCCCGGCGTGGTCAGGAAATATGGCCACGCCGGGGACGGCTCGCAACCGTTATCTGCATCGGGCCTCAGGCCGTCGGGCGAATGATGATCTCGACGCGCCGGTTCTTCGCCCGCCCGGCGGCGGTCAGGTTCGACGCGACGGGCTCTTCCTCGCCCCGACCATAGGCGCGGATGCGTCGCGGCTCGACCCCTTCGGCGACAAGGATCGAGGCGACCGCCTCGGCGCGGTGGCGCGAAAGGCGCATGTTGTAGTCGGCCGGGCCGGTGTTGTCGGTGTGGCCGATGACCTCGACGACCGAGTTGGGATAGCGCTGCAGGCTTGCCGCGACGGCCCTCAGGTCATCCCGCAGTTCGGGGCGCACATAGGTGCTGTCGACGTCGAACAGGATATCCTGCGGCATCGTCACGACCAGCTCGTTGCCGGTGTTGACGATGCGCACGCGGTCGTCGCCCATCGCCGCGCGAAGCTCGGCCGCCTGCTTGTCGAGCGTCGCACCGATGGCGCCGCCCACGGCCGCGCCGATGGCAGCGCCGACGACCGCCTTCTCGAACTTGTCCTTCTTCCCGCGCGATGCGCCGAGGACGCCGCCGATCATTGCCCCGGTGATCGCGCCTGCCTTCGTGCGCGCGTTCGGATCGTCAGGATAGGCGTTGGGGTCGACGCAGGCGCCAAGGGCCAGGGTCGCGACCGCAAGGCCGGAAAGCATTCGCGTGCGTGTCTTCATTCCTGTCATCTCCTCGATGTGCCGCACGGTTCCTGGCCGTGCGGACGCTATTGGGGCACGAAGCTGATATACGGGGCCAAGAGCGGATTTTCAGGGGGCTGTCGGCGCCGACGGCGAATTTTTGCCGGCGTCACGTCGTCGCCGGGCCCTTCTCGGCGCGGGCCGCCTCCCACGCCAGCATCGCGCGCTTGACGGGAAGGCCCCAATGGTAGCCGCCAAGCTGGCCGCCCTTTCTCAGCGCCCGATGGCAGGGGATCAGCCAGCTGATCGGGTTGCGCCCCACGGCCGTTCCGGTCGCGCGGACGGCACGCGGCCGCCCCGCGGCCCGGGCCAGGTCCGAGTAGGTCGTCACATGGCCCGTGGGCACTGCAAGAAGCGCCTCCCAGACCTTGATGTTGAACTGCGAACCGATGAGGTGCAGGCGCGTGTCGCCCCGGGCCGTGAAGGCGGCCTCGACCCATGGGCGAATGGCGTCGGGATCCTCCTGGAAGGACGCGCGCGGCCAGCGTCCGCGAAGGTCCGCCATCGCGGCTTCGGGGCCGACTTCGGCGGCAAATGCAAGGCCGCACAGGCCCCGCTCGGTGCCCATGGCCAGGGCCGGGCCGAACGGGCTTTCGAACCAGCCCCAGGCAATTGACAGTCCGGCCCCGCCGCGGGCGAATTCGCCGGGCGTCATCGCTTCCCAGCGGATGAAAAGATCGTGCAGCCGGCTGGTGCCGGAAAGGCCAGTCGCAAGCGCCGTCTCGAACACCGTGTGCCGGTCGGCCAGAAGACGGCGCGCCTCGTCCAGCGTGAGGTATTGCTGATAGCGTTTCGGGGACACGCCGACCCAGCGGCTGAAAACCCGCTGGAAGTGGGCGGTGCTCATGCCAAGATCGGCGGCGATCTCCTCGAGCGACATGTGCCGGCCGGCCTCGCTGTCGATGAGTTCGATGGCGCGGCGCACGACCGCGTAGTGATAGGGCTCGTCTTGCGGCTCTTTCATCCTTGCCACCCCTGATGCTTGCCTTCCTCCGTCGGTCTAGCCGCCAGGCGGCGCTTGCGCGACCCGAAAGCTGCGCCATCGACGGGGCGCACCGAAGGGATCTTGCGCGCCGCGGCGCGGGCGGGCATACCGCCGTCATGAGCGGTCAACTCGACTATCACGCGATCACCGAGGCGTTCACGCGGTTTCACGCCGCCGACCCCGAGCCGAAGACCGAGCTCGAGTATACCAACACGTTCACCCTTCTGGTCGCCGTCGTCCTGTCGGCGCAGGCGACCGACGTCGGGGTCAACAAGGCGACACGCGCGCTTTTCGCCGTCGCCGACACGCCCGAGAAGATGGTCGCCCTTGGCGAGGAGCGGATACGCGAGCATGTCCGCTCTCTCGGCTTCTTCCGCAACAAGGCGCGCAACGTCTTCCTTCTTTCGAAGGCCCTGGTCGAATCCTTCGGCGGCCGGGTGCCCGACAGCCGCGCGGCGCTGGCCGGCCTGCCGGGTGTGGGCCGGAAGACGGCCAATGTCGTCCTGAACGTGGCCTTCGGTTTTCCCGCCCAGCCCGTGGACACCCACATCTTTCGCGTCTCGAACCGCACGGGGATCGCGCCGGGCAAGGACCCGCTTGCCGTGGAACGCGCGCTCGAGGACAACGTGCCGGTGCGCTTCCAGCGCCATTCGCATCACTGGCTCATCCTGCACGGGCGCTACATCTGCAAGGCGCGCAAGCCGCGGTGCGCCGACTGCCTCATTCGCGACATCTGCCTTTTCGAGGACAAGACTGCATGACACGGAAATACCAGGTCGTCGGCATCGGCAACGCCATGGTCGACGTTCTTTGCCACGTCGACGATGCCTTTCTCGAGGCGAATGGGGTCCAGAAGGGAATCATGCAGCTCATCGGTCTCGAGCGGGCGGCCGAGCTCTACGACCGCATGGGGCCGGCGCGCGAGGTTTCGGGCGGGTCGGCCGCCAACACGATCGCCGGCATCGCCGCCCTTGGCGGTCGGACCGCCTATGTCGGGAAGGTGCGCGACGACCAGCTTGGCCGCATCTTTGCCCATGACATGCGCGCGCAGGGTGCCGATTATCTGACACCCTTCGCGCCCGCCGACAGCGCGGAGGAAACCGGCCGGTGCATGGTCCTTGTCACGCCCGACGGCGAGCGGTCGATGAACACCTATCTCGGCGTGTCGGAGTTTCTTTTCCCCGAGGATATCGTCCCCGAGGAGATGGCCGCGGCCGAATGGCTCTATCTCGAAGGATACCGCTTCGACGGTCCCGAGTGTCAGGAGGCCTTCTGGAAGGCGATGGCCGCGGCGCGGGCGGCCGGGGGGAAGGTTTCGCTCACGCTCTCTGACCCGTTCTGCGTCAACCGCCACCGCGACGCCTTCGCCGACATCATCGACGAGCACGTGGATCTTCTGTTCTGCAACGAGCACGAACTGGCCGCGATGTATCCCGCGCCGACCCTTCAGGCGTCGCTTGACATTGCCGCCAGCCACGCCGAGACGGTTGTCTGCACGGCATCCGAGCGGGGCGCCTATGTGGCCCGCGGTGCCGACCGCTTCCATGTCGATGCGGTGCCGGCCCGCGTGGTCGATGCGACCGGCGCGGGTGATCTGTTTGCGGCCGGTTTCCTGTGGGGACTGACGAACGGCCACGGCCTTGAGGATTGCGCGCGGATGGGTTGTGTCGCGGCCGCCGAGGTGATCGGGCACATCGGTGCCAGACCCGAAACCGACCTGCGCGCCCTTCTGCGCGAACACGGGCTGGGCGTCGGCGGCTAGTCGCCCAGCTTGGCGTGGACCTCGTCAAGGTCGATCTCGGCGATCGGCATCTTGTTCGCGGGGTTTTCGAAGTCGTATTTGAACACCTCGAAATCGCGCTTGTAGATCTCGTAGACGAGGTGCATCGACAGATCGTCGAAATAGTCCTCGACCGGGTGAAGGCGCTTCGGCCCGTGCCCCTCGCTTTCGTTGAAGCGCGGGATTTCGTCGAGGTTCACCGAATGGGGCGTCTCTACCCGGTCAAGGACGGCCTGCATGCCCTCGTTGAACTTCTCGGTGAAGAAGATGTGATCGTAACGGCCGCCGTTGACGATGAAGGTCGAGACATGCCCGGACATGGCCGACCAGTGAATGTCGGGCTCCATCGGCTTGCGGTAGCGGATCGTGTCGCGCGCGAACAGGAGGAAGCGCCGGAAGGAGGCAATCTGGTCGAAGTCGCCCTCGACCTCGACGCCGTATTTCTGGACGAGCATCGGCACGAGGTTGCCGCGATAGCGTCGCCCGTTGCGCTGGATGCCGCAGATCTTGTCGAAGAAGGACGACAGGATTCGCGTATAGGGGTTCCGCACGCAGGTGAAGGCAAAGATCTTCTGCTCTCGAACACCCGTTTCGATGATGGGCTGGCTGCGCTCCTGGGCCCATTTGTGAAGCCCCTCCTGCGCATCATGGATGTCGCCGTCGAAGAACCGCCCGTGGTCCGAGAAGTACATGATCTGCCCGATGGTCGAACAGGCGCATTTGGGCACGACCCGATAGATCATGCTGCCACTCTCGGTCATCCAGGTGCCGGGAAAGCCCATATCATACTCGCCTCTGCGGACCGGCTTTCGGGAATGATCTCAGTTGCCGGTGCTTCTTCTACAAAAAATCAAAGCTGCCCTGTATTTTCAACTTCCGTTCACGCTAATACGGAAACAACAAGCGCGATCAAGAGGCACGTGTTCCCCGAATGGCAAGAGTTGCCTTCATCCTCCTTTGCCACAAGGATCCGGATGCGATCATCAAGCAGGCGCAACGGCTGACGGCCGCCGGCGACTACGTCTCGATTCACTTCGACGGGCGGGCGCCGCGCGCGGCCTATGACGAGATCCGCCAGGCGCTGGCCGACAGCCCGTCGGTGACCTTCGCGCGCCGGCGCATCAAGTGCGGCTGGGGTGAGTGGTCGCTGGTCGAGGCGACGATCGAGGCCGTTCGCGCGGCTCTTCACGCCTTCCCGCGCGCCACGCATTTCTACATGCTGTCGGGCGACTGCATGCCGATCAAGTCGGCCGCCTACCTCCACGCCTTTCTGGACGAGCACGACAAGGACTTCATCGAGAGCTTCAATTTCTTCACGTCCGACTGGATCAAGACGGGCATGAAGGAAGACAGGCTGCACTACCGCCACTTCTTCAACGAGCGCAAGCACAAGCGGCTGTTCTATGCGTCCTACGAATTGCAGAAGCGCCTTGGCCTGAAACGCGAGGTGCCGCGCGACATCCAGATGATGATCGGCTCTCAGTGGTGGTGCCTTCGCCGGCGGACGGTCGAGTGGATCGACGAGTTCACCCGCCAGCGGCTCGACGTCATGCGGTTCTTCCGGACGACCTGGATCCCGGACGAAACCTTCTATCAGACGCTGGTGCGCCAGTTCGTCCCCGACACCGAGATCGAATGCCGCACGCTCACATTCCTGATGTTCTCGGACTACGGGATGCCGGTGACGTTCTACAACGACCAGTATGACCTTCTTCTGGCGCAGGACTTTCAGTTCGCGCGCAAGATCTCTCCCGAAGCGCGCGAACTGCGCCGGCGGCTGGGCGAGCTCTACGTGTCCGGCCGGACGGACTTCAGCATCTCGAACGAAGGCAAGGCGCTCTATCGGTTTCTGACCGGCCGCGGGCGGATCGGCCGGCGCTTCGCACCGCGCTTCTGGGAACGTGAAAGCACCATCGGTCGCGACCGCGAACTTCTGGTGATCGCCTGCAAGAAGTGGCACGTCGCCAAGCGGCTCATGCACCGGATTTCCGAAGTGACCGGCATCCCCGGCGTGGAATACCTGTTCAATGAGGAAGCCTGCCCGCTGCCTGATCTGGGCGGGATCGAGACGACACTTGCAAAGCGCACCCGGCACCGTCGCGCGCTTCTTCGGATGCTTTTCGGACACCATCGAAGCGACCGGCTCATGATCTGTCTCGATCCGGCGAACATGGACCTTCTTCGCGATTTCTACTCGGACCGGTGCAGCGTCCGCCTTCTCGAGGTCGAGTGCGCGTTCTCGGATGACTACCTGATCGGCCACGCACGCCGCGTCGGACTGGCCGGCGACGACACGCCCCGGTCGGTCATCGAGCGGATCCTGCCGACGATCCGCCACAATATCGCGTTCGAAAGCGACGAGATCCGTGACGCCGGCTTCCCGAACTTCTATCGTGCCGCCGAACGCGCTTCGGTCGACGAGAATGCCGGCGCCCTTGCCGGCTTTCTGAAGATCGACGCAGAGAAGGCGCGCCAGATCGCAGCGACCGACTATCTGTTTGTGGACTGAGGGACCCGATGGCCTACACCTACGACACCGAAAACATCTTCGCGAAGATCATTCGCGGCGAGATTCCCTGTGACAAGGTCCTTGAGACCGAGCACACGCTTGCCTTCCGCGACATCGCCCCGCAGGCGCCCCAGCACGTCCTGGTGATCCCGAAGGGGCCCTATGTCAACTACGACCATTTCGCCGCCGAAGCCTCTGAAGAAGAGGTCGTCGATTTCGTCCGTGCCGTCGGTGAGGTTTGCCGGACGCTTGGCATTGCGCCCGGTGACGGCGGCATGGGCTACCGGCTCATCAACAATGCCGGCGAGGCAGGTGTGCAGGAAGTTCCGCACATGCATGTCCACGTCCTGTCGGGCCGGCGCCTGGGCCGGATGCTGCCGAAGGCGGACTAGGTCTCAGCCGTCGCGCGCCGGCGCGGTCCGCCGACCGGACGTCAGCTCGACGAAGACGTCTTCGAGGCTCGGTTCGACCGTGGCGACGTCGAGGATCGGGACGCCCGCGTTCAGGAGAGGTCGCAGGATGGCGTCGACGCTGGTGCGGCTGCGGCTGTAGCTGATGGCAAGGCTGCCGTCGGGGCGCGCCTCGAGGCCGACACCGTCGGGCATCGCCGCGGCCACGGCGTTTCCGGAAACGCTGCCGCCGGGGGTGACGATCAGCGTCTTGCGGTCGAGCCGACGCAGGAGATTGTCCTTCCGGTCGCGGGCGATGAGTTCGCCCTTGTCGATGATGGCGATCTCGTCGCACATCGCCTCGGCCTCTTCCAGGTAATGCGTCGTGAGGATGATGGTCATGCCCTCGGCGTTCAGCCTGCGGACATTGGTCCAGAGCATCTGTCGAAGCTCGATGTCGACGCCTGCCGTGGGCTCGTCCAGCACAAGGACGTGGGGATGATGCACAAGCGCCTTCGCCAGAAGAAGCCGCCGGCGCATCCCGCCGGACAGGTTGCGGGCATAGGCGTCTGCCTGATCCTCGAGCCCGACGAGGGCAAGGATCTCGTCCGTGCGCCGTTCGGCCTTCGGGACCCCGTAGAGGCCGGCCTGCACCTCGAGCGCCTCGCGCGGGGCGAAGAAGGGATCGAGGTTCAGCTCCTGCGGCATGACGCCGATCGCGGCGCGGCTCTGGCGGGGGTTGCGGTCCTGGTCGAAGCCCCAGATGCGCACCCGCCCCGAGGTCTTGATGACGAGCCCCGCCAGGATGTTGATGAGGGTCGATTTCCCCGCGCCGTTCGGCCCCAGAAGCCCGAAGATGGCGCCCCGGGGCACCTCGAGATCAAGGCCCCTCAGGGCGACCTTTGGCGGCTGGTTTCCGGCCGCGGCATAGACCTTGCGCAGGCCCTCGACCTCGATCGCGTTCGCTTCCATGGGACCACCCGGAACCTGTTGCCGGCCGCCCTTGCCGTCGGCCGGGCTTTCGCTATCATGGCGCGGCCTCGGGCGCCAGTTGCGAATGCGCCGGCGGTGTATCGAACCGACCCCAGCGAAGACGGAGTGGACATGCCCCTTGATGCGCCGGAAACCGAAGTCGTGAACGCCACCCGCGTCGCCTGTGACGGCGGGCAGGGCCAGCTTGGCCACCCGCGGGTCTGGCTGACCATCCCCGAAGACCGGGGGTGGGTCGAGTGCCCCTACTGCGACAAGCGTTTCGTCCTGGAAGGCCACGACCCGAAGGCCGGCGACTGACACGTCGCCTTTCGGGCCGCCGCGGCGGCTGTCGGACCGGACATGGCGCCCTCCGGGGCGCCGTCGGCGCGAGGGAGATCGCGACATGGAAGAGTGCTTCGATTCGAACTCGCACCTCCACCTCATCGACGGGTCCAGCTACATCTTCCGGGCCTTCCATGCGCTGCCGCCGCTGACGCGCAAGTCCGACGGTCTGCCCATCGGTGCCGTCGCCGGCTTCTGCAACATGTTGTGGAAGTACATCTGCGAGAATTCGGGGCCGGATGCGCCGACCCACGCGGCCGTCGTGTTTGACGCCAAGGGCCCGACGTTCCGCGATGACATCTTCGATGCCTACAAGGCCAACCGAGAGGAAATGCCCGAGGATCTGCGCGTGCAGATCCCGCTGACGCGCGAGGCCACGCGGGCCTTCAACATCGCCTGCATCGAGAAGGAAGGCTACGAGGCCGACGACATCATCGCGACGCTGGCGTGCCGCGCCCGCCGGGCCGGCGGCAAGGTCACGATCATCTCGTCCGACAAGGACCTGATGCAGCTGGTCGGCGGCGGGGTCGAGATGCTGGACCCGATGAAGGGCAAGCGCATCGGTCCCGAGGAGGTCGTCGCCCGTTTCGGCGTTCCGCCCGAGCGCGTCGTCGATGTCCAGGCCCTGGCCGGGGACAGCACCGACAACATCCCCGGCGCGCCCGGCATCGGCGTCAAGACGGCGGCGCTTCTCATCAACGAGTATGGCGATCTCGACAACCTTCTGGCCCATGCCGAGGAGATCCGTCAGCCGAAACGCCGCGAGACGCTGATCAAATACGCCGATCAGATCCGCATGTCGCGCGAACTCGTGCGCCTCGACTGCGACATGCCGCTCGACATCAGTTTCTGTGATCTGGTCGTGCGGCCGCCGGACCCCGAGACGCTTCTCGACTTCTTTGCGCGCATGGAGTTCAGGACCCTGACCCGCCGCGTCGCCGAGAAGCTCGGCGTCGAGCCGCCCGCGATTGTCGATACCGACCCCGGCGGGGCCGAACGCTCGGGGCGCCCGGCGCTGCCGCCGCCGCAGCCGTTCGACCTGAACGCCTACGAAACCGTCCGCGATGCCGAAACGCTGGCCCGCTGGATCGAGGAGATCCGCGAGCGGGGCCTTGTCGCCGTCGACACCGAGACGACGAGCCTGGACGAGATGCAGGCCGAGCTCGTCGGGATTTCGCTGGCCACGGCAGCCGGCCGGGCCTGCTATGTTCCCATCGGCCATCTTGCGCATGCCGATGCGGGCGCCGACGATCTCTTTGCCGACAAGGCGCTGGCCCCGGGTCAGATCGACCGCCAGACGGCGCTGTCGATGCTCGCGCCCGTCCTGTCTGACGATGCGATCCTGAAGATCGGCCAGAACATCAAGTACGATGTGAAGGTCCTTCGGCGGGCGGGGCTCACCGTTGCGCCCATCGATGACACCATGCTGCTGTCCTATGCCATGAACGCCGGGCTTCACGGCCACGGGATGGACAGCCTGTCGGAACGCTACCTTGCCCATGTCCCGCTGCCGATCAAGGACCTTCTGGGCTCGGGAAAGTCGATGATTACCTTCGACCGCGTCCCCATCGAGAAGGCCGCCCCCTATGCGGCCGAGGACGCCGACGTGACCTTCCGGCTGTGGGATCTGTTCAAGCCCCAGCTTCATGTCGAGCAGGTGACGACCGTCTACGAGACCCTCGAGCGCCCGCTTGTTCCGGTCCTGGCCGAGATGGAAATGACCGGAATCAAGGTCGATCGCGAGGCGCTGTCGCGCATGTCGGCCGACTTTTCCCAGAAGATGGCGGCGCTCGAGGCCGAGATCCACGAGCTTGCCGGTGAACGTTTCAACGTCGGCTCGCCGAAGCAGCTGGGCGAGATCCTGTTCGACAAGATGGGCCTGGACGGCGGCAAGCGCGGCAAGACCGGCGCCTGGTCAACGCCTGCCGATCTTCTCGAGGATCTGGCCGCCGAGGGCAACGAACTGGCGGCGCGGGTCCTGGACTGGCGCCAGCTGGCCAAGCTCAAGTCCACCTACACCGACGCCCTTCAGGCCCACATCGACCCCGAGACGGGGCGCGTGCATACCTCCTATGCGATCGCCGGCGCGAACACGGGCCGGCTTGCGTCGACCGAGCCGAACCTTCAGAACATTCCCGTCCGCACCGAGGAAGGCCGGCGCATCCGCGAGGCCTTCATTGCCGAAGACGGGGCGCGCCTCGTGTCGCTGGACTACAGCCAGATCGAACTCAGGATCCTTGCCCATGTCGCCGACATCCCGGCGCTGAAGCAGGCCTTTGCCGAAGGGCTGGACATTCATGCGATGACGGCGTCCGAGATGTTCGGCATCCCCCTCGACGAGATGACGCCCGA
>RFGD01000248.1 GCA_003696705.1 Alphaproteobacteria bacterium
CATGCCAAGCTCTTCCGACACCACCTGACCGCCGGTCAGGATCGCGATGTCCTGCAGCATGGCCTTGCGGCGATCACCGAAGCCCGGCGCCTTGACGGCCGCGACCTTCAGGCCGCCACGCAGCTTGTTGACGACCAGGGTGGCCAGCGCCTCGCCCTCGACGTCCTCGGCGATGATGAGAAGCGGCTTGCCCGACTGGATCACCTGCTCGAGGAGCGGCACCATCGGCTGAAGCGACGAGAGCTTCTTCTCGTGCAGAAGGATGACGGCGTCTTCAAGCTCGACGGTCATCTTGTCGGGGTTGGTGATGAAGTAGGGCGAGAGATAGCCGCGGTCGAACTGCATGCCCTCGACGACTTCGACTTCGGTCTCGAGGCCCTTGTTCTCTTCGACGGTGATGACGCCCTCGTTGCCGACCTTCTGCATGGCTTCGGCAATCATGCGGCCGATCTCGGTTTCACCGTTGGCCGAGATGGTGCCGACCTGGGCGACCTCGTCCGAGTCCTTCACCTCGCGCGCGGCGTTCTTGATGTGCTCGACGACCTTCGAGACGGCCAGGTCGATGCCGCGCTTCAGGTCCATCGGGTTCATGCCGGCGGCGACCGACTTCATGCCCTCGCGGACGATGGCCTGGGCCAGCACGGTCGCGGTCGTGGTGCCGTCACCGGCGGTATCATTGGTGCGCTGGGCGACCTCTTTCACCATCTGGGCGCCCATGTTCTCGAACTTGTCCTCAAGCTCGATTTCCTTGGCGACCGACACGCCGTCCTTGGTGATGCGCGGTGCGCCGAACGACTTCTCGAGCACGACGTTGCGGCCCTTCGGACCCAGCGTCACCTTCACGGCGTCGGCCAGGATGTTCACGCCATGCAGCATGCGGTTGCGCGCATCGACGTCGAACTTGACTTCCTTGGCAGTCATGACTTTCGCTCCTTAAATCCTGCTTCTTCTGTTCTGTGGCAACGAATGGATCAGGCGGCCTTCGACGCGGCGCCTTCGCCCTCGATGATGCCGAGGATGTCGCTTTCCTTCATGATGAGGTATTCTTCCCCATCGAGAACGACCTCGGTGCCCGACCACTTGCCGAACAGGATGCGGTCACCGGGTTTCACCGACATGGGGATCAGTTCGCCCGAATCCTTCCGAGCGCCTTCTCCGACGGCGATCACCTCGCCCTCGGCGGGCTTTTCCTTGGCGGTATCGGGGATGATGAGACCGCCCTTGGTCTTCTCTTCGCTTTCGATGCGACGGACCAGCACCCGGTCATGCAGCGGTTTGAAAGCCATCTCTGAACACTCCTTGGTTCGAGTTCGAAATCCTCAAGGCCGTTAGCACTCGTCCGTGGTGAGTGCTAACACGCCGCTGAATTAGGAACAGACGCCGAAACTGTCAACGGCCCGCGCGCGAAAAATTTCGCCGCCCTTCCCCGCGGGGAACGTATCGCCGCAGCGCAGCGGGCGTGCGTGACATTGCCCGCGCGCGCCCCTATAAGGACGGCGATCCGGAAATTTCGCCTTTCAACTCAGGAAGAACACCGCCATGACGATCAAGGTTTTCGGCCACAAGTCCCCCGACACCGACTCGACCGGCTCGCCGCTCATCTGGGCCTGGTATCTTGGAGCCATCAAGGGCCTCAAGGCCGAGGCGAAGCTTCTGGGCGAGCCCAACACCGAAGCGCGATTCGTCCTCGAGCGCTGGGGCTTCACCCAGCCCGAGATCATCGAGGACGTGACCGAAGACGACACCGTGGTCATCGTCGACACGAACAATGTCGCCGAGCTGCCCGCGCACATCAATGACGCCGACGTCATCGAGGTCATCGACCACCATCTTCTTCAGGGCGGGCTCAGGACGCGCAAACCCATTTCGGTCACGATCCGTCCCCTCGCCTGCACGGCGACCATCATGTATCAGCTGATGGGCGAGGACGCCCAGGCCATGCCCGAAGGCGTCAAGGGCCTGATGCTGTCGTGCATCCTGTCGGACACGCTCGAGTTCCGCTCGCCCACGACGACGCCCACCGACCGCGCCGTCGCCGAAGAGCTTGCGGCCGATCTTGGCATCGACATTCCCGCCTACGCGGCCGAGATGTTCGCCGCCAAGTCCGACGTTTCGGCCTTTTCGGATGCCGAGCTTCTGCGCATGGACTCGAAGGAATACGAGGTCGGCGGCAAGAAGTTCCGCGTCTCGGTCCTCGAGACGACGTCTCCGGCCACGGTCCTTGCCCGCAAGGACGGCCTGGTGAAGGCGATGGAGACGGTTGCGGCCGAGGACGGCGTCGACCAGGTCCTTCTGTTCGTCGTCGACATCCTGAACGAACAGGCGACGCTTCTGGTGCCGAACGATCTGGTCCGCCAGGTCGCCGAAAAGAGCTTCGGCGTGAAGGTCGAAGGCGACACGGTCGTGCTGCCGGGCATCGTCTCGCGGAAAAAGCAGATCATCCCGAGCCTGACGGTCTGAGACACAACGACGGGGGCCGGCAGACGGCCCCCGGCCGCCCGACGCGCGCGGCCGAACGGACAGGGGACAACATGCCGACACCCATCGTGACGTCGCTTGCCGACGTGGCCCCACGCTATCGCGCGCTCTTCTGCGACCTCTGGGGCTGCGTCCATGACGGCTACCGCCCCTTCCCCGAGGCCGTCGCCGCGCTCGAAGCTTTCCGTCGCGACGGCGGCTTCGTGATGCTCCTGACCAATTCCCCGCGGCCGAAGCCGAACGTCATCCGCCAGCTCGACAAGATCGGCGTGCCGCGCGCCGCCTATGACGACGTCACGTCCTCGGGCGATGCCGCGCAGGCGGCGCTGGCCGCGGGCGTCGTCGGACGGCGCGTCTTCCATCTTGGCCCGCCGGTGGACCTTGGTTTCTTCCGGGACATGGCCGACGACATCGAAGGCGCCGACACGATCGAGCTTGTCCCCCTGGAAGAGGCCGAGGGCATCGTCTGCACGGGGCTGTTCGATGACGAGCACGAGACCCCGGAAGACTACCGCGCGATGCTTCTCTATGCGAAGAC
>RFGD01000249.1 GCA_003696705.1 Alphaproteobacteria bacterium
CCTGAAGCGGGTCATCGTCGACGAGATCCACGCCCTGGCCGAATCGAAGCGGGGCGAACAGCTGTCGCTCCTTCTGTCCCGGCTTGGCACCCTTTCGCCCGGTCTTCGCCGTGTCGGCCTGTCGGCAACCGTGGCGCGGCCCTTTGACCTTGCCCGTTTCCTCTCCGCCGACGCGCCGAAGATCGTCCTTGCCGACCCCGGCCCGGCGCCCGACATCTCGATGCTCGAAACCGCCGCCCCGCCGCCCTGGGCCGGTGGCGGCGGGCGACACGCCGTGCCCGAAGTGCTCGAACTGGTCCGGCGGCACAGGACAACGCTGATCTTTCACAACACGCGGGCGCAGGCCGAGCTCTTCTTTCACGCCCTCTGGATGGCCAATGACGAAGCGCTGCCGATCGGCATTCATCATGGCGCGCTCGCCCGCGAACAGCGCCATCGGGTAGAGGCGGCGATGGCCGAAGGGGCCCTTCGCGCCGTGGTCTGCACGGGCACGCTCGATCTCGGCATCGACTGGGGGGATGTCGACCTTGTGGTGCAGATCGGCGCGCCCCGGAACGTCAAGCGCCTCGTGCAGCGGATCGGTCGAGCCAACCACCGCTACAACGCCCCGTCGCGCGCCGTGATCGTCCCGGCCAACCGCTTCGAGGTGCTGGAGTGCATCGCGGCGCTCGAGGCCGCGGCCGACAATGACCTCGAGGGCGAACCCACGGACGGCGGCGGGCTCGACGTCCTTTGCCAGCACATTCTTGCCACGGCCGCCGCCGGCCCCTTCGACGCCGATGCCCTTTTCGCCGAGGTGCAAAGCGCCGGCCCCTATCGTCGGCTCGACCGCGCGACCTTCGATGCCTGCCTCGAGTATGTGGCGACGGGCGGCTACGCCCTTGGTGCCTACGACCGCTACCAGCGCCTCATGCGGGACGGCGACGGGCGTTGGCGGCTGCGCGATCCGCGCTCGGCAAGGTCGGTCCGGATGAACCTTGGCACCATCATCGACACCGACCGGCTGAAGGTGCGCCTTCGCGGCCGGCGCGGTGGCAAGCCGCTGGGCGAGATCGAGGAGGCCTTCGCGGCCACCCTGTCGCCCGGCGACACGTTCCTTTTCGGCGGCGAGATCGTCCGTTACGAGGGCATGCGCGAGATGGTCGTCGAAGTCTCTCGCCGGCCCGACCGCGCCCCCAAGATCGCCGTCTATGCCGGCACCAAGTTCGCCACCTCGACGACGCTGTGCGCGCGGATCCTGGACATCTGCCAGAACCCGGACACGCGCGACATGCCGGAGGCCACACGCGCGTGGCTCGAGCTTCAGAAGCGGCTGTCCCGCCTGCCCGCGCCCGACCGCCTTCTGGTCGAGAGCTTCCCTTTCAACGGGCGCGAGCATCTTTGCCTTTACGGCTTTGCCGGCCGCAACGCCATGCAGACGCTGGGCCTTCTTCTGACCCGCTCCATGGAAGAGCGCGGGAAGGCCCCGCTGTCCTTCGTTGCCACCGACTATGCGCTTCTCGTCTCTGGCCTACTGCGCGTCGAGGACGTCGCCAGCCTTCTGGACCCGGCCGAGCTTCGGCGCGGCTTCGACGACTGGCTGGCCGCGAATGCGGTAATGAAGCGAACCTTCCGACAGGTCGCCATCATTGCCGGCCTGATCGAGAGGAACCTGCCGGGGGGACGGCGAACCGGCCGGCAGGCCAGCTTCTCGTCCGACATCCTTTACGAGACGCTGCGCCGCCATGATCCGGGGCATCTTCTCTTGCGCGTCACCCGCCAGGAGGCCCTGCGCGGCCTCGTCGATTACGGCCGCATCGAAGAGCTTCTTGCCCGGATCGGCGACCGCGTGGATCTTGTGCGCACAGACCGGCCGACGCCCTTCGCCGCTCCCCTCTTTCTCGAGATGGGCTGGGTCCCGATCGAGGGCCAGGGCCGCGAACGGCTTCTGGCCGACGCGATGGACCGCCTGATGCAGGACGCCGGCCTCGACATGCTGCCGGGCGACTTGCCTTCGGGCACGGTTCCGGCCTAACTCGATCCCATGGCGCGCGCTGTTCTTTCGCTCTCTGGCGTCCGGCTCGAGCTCTTGCCAAGCGGCGCGCTGTTCTGGCCGGCGCGGCGTCTTCTGTGCGTGAGCGATCTGCATCTGGGCAAGTCGTCGCGCATGGCGCGCGGGGCGGGGCCGCTTCTGCCGCCCTACGAGACCGCCGCCACGCTCGAGCGGCTCGACCAGGACCTGCGGGCAACGGATGCGCGTACGGTCGTCTGCCTTGGTGACAGTTTCGACGACGACCGCGCGGCAGCCGAGCTGACCCTCGCTGACGGCGAACGCCTTCGGGCCCTGATGGCCGGGCGCGAGTGGATCTGGGTCGAGGGCAATCACGACCCGGGCCACCCCTTCCCCGTCGGCCGTCATGTCGCCGAACTGTCGCTCGGGCCGCTGGTCTTTCGCCACATCGCCCGAACGGGCGCCACGGCCGAGATCTCGGGCCATTATCACCCCAAGGTCCCCCTGCCCGTCGGCGGCAGCCGACCCGCCGCGCTTCTGGACGCCGGGCGGCTGATCCTGCCGGCCTATGGCGTCTACACTGGCGGTCTTCGGGCGGATCGGCCACCGCTTTCCCACCTTGTCGGCCCGGACGCCATGGCGCTTGTCCTTGGCGATCCGCCACGGCCGGCCCCCCTTGCCGCGCTTTGCCGCGGCCGCATCAGGACGAGATGATGACCGACATCCATGCCCGTGTCCGCAAGAGCTTCGACCGTCAGACGATGATGAAGACCCTCGGCGCGGAACTCGTCGCGGTCGAGCCGGGGCACTGCCGCATCGCCGCGCCCATCCTTCCCGGCGCGCGGCAGCAGCAGGGCCTCGCCCACGCGGCGCTGACCTTTGCCCTTGGCGACAGCGCCGCGGGATATGCCGCGTTGACGCTGATGCCCGACGACGCCGAGGTCGTGACCGCCGAGATGAAGATCAACCTTCTGGCGCCGGCGCGCGGCCTCAGGCTTCTGGCGCATGGGCGGGTGGTCAAGTTCGGCCGCCGCCTTGTCGTGGTCGAAGCCACGGTCGAGGCCGAGCAGGACGACGCCACGACCTCGGCGGTCGCCATCCTTCTTGGCACGATGGTGCCTGTCCCCGCCTGAGCGGCAGGGGCGTCAGGCCATCAGGCCGTCAATCCCTCGGGCTCGGGGAGACCATGAATGCGGCAGCATGCCGTCAGCGTGTTGGCAAGAAGGCAGGCAATGGTCATCGGCCCGACGCCGCCCGGGACCGGTGTGATGGCCCCGGCAACCTCGACGGCGCTTTCGAAATGCACATCGCCGACAAGGCGGCTCTTGCCTTCGCCGCGCTCGGGCGCGGGCACGCGATTGATGCCGACATCGATCACGGTCGCGCCGGGGCGGATCCAGTCGCCCGGAATCATCTCGGGCCGGCCGACGGCGGCGACCAGGATCTCGGCGCGGCGACAGACCTCGGGCAGGTTGCGCGTGCGCGAATGAGCGATGGTCACGGTGCAGCTGTCGCGCAACAGAAGCTGCGCCATCGGCTTGCCGACGATGTTCGAACGACCCACGACCACGGCGTCGAGCCCCGAGAGCGACCCGTGCACATCCCGCAAGAGCATGAGACACCCAAGGGGCGTACACGGCACCATCGCCTTCTGCCCCGTCGCCAGCTTCCCGACATTCGAGATGTGGAACCCGTCCACGTCCTTTTCGGGCGAGATCGCGTTGATGACCAGCGCCTCGTCCAGATGCGGCGGCAGCGGCAGTTGCACGAGAATGCCGTGGACGGCCGGATCGGCGTTGAGTTCGGCCACAAGCTTCAGAAGCTCTTCCTCGGACGTGTCCGCCGGAAGGCCGTGCTCGAAGCTTGCCATGCCGACCTCGACCGTCTGCTTGCCCTTCGAGCGCACATAGACCTGGCTGGCCGGATCGTCCCCGACCAGCACCACGGCAAGACCGGGCGTGATGCCCTGTTCTTCCTTCAGACGGGCCACATGGTCGGCAACACGCGCGCGCACATCGGCGGCAAAGGCCTTTCCATCAATGATCCTTGCTGTCATCGCGATCTTCCCGAAAATGGTAGCGGCGCTTCGGACAATGCGCTGTCCGGCGCGAAATGAAAAGGCGCCCGGCCCGGCCGGGCGCCGTGGTTCAGAACAGCCCTTCGATCTGACCTTCGGCGTTGAGGTGAATGGCCTCGGCCGCCGGAACACGCGGCAGGCCCGGCATGGTCATGATCTCGCCGCAGATCACGACCACGAACCCCGCACCCGCCGACAGCCGCACCTCTCGGACGGGGACGGTATGGCCGACCGGCGCGCCGCGCAAATTCGGGTCGGTCGAGAAGCTGTATTGCGTCTTGGCCATGCAGATCGGCAGATTGCCGTAGCCCTGCGCCTCCCACTGGCGCAGCTGATCGCGGATCTTCTTGTCGGCGATCACCTCGTCGGCGCGGTAGATGCGCTTGGCGATGGTCTCGATCTTCTCGAAAAGCGGCATCTCGTCGGGGTAGAGCGGCGCGAACTGGCCGAGCCCCGCGTCGGCGATCTCGGCGACGCGTTCGGCCAGTTCGACGATCCCGGCCGAGCCTTCCGCCCAGTGGCGGCACACATAGGCCTCCGAGCCCATTTCCTCCGCATATTCCTTCACCACCGCGATTTCGGCGTCGGTGTCGGTCACGAAGTGGTTGATGGCCACGACCGCCGGCACGCCGAACTGCTTGAGGTTCTCGATGTGGCGGCCAAGGTTCGCGCATCCGCGGCGCACGGCCTCGGTGTCCTCGGTGCCGAGATCCTCGCGCGCCACGCCGCCGTTCATCTTGAGCGCCCGGACCGTGGCGACAAGGACGACCGCATCGGGGGCAAGCCCGGCCTTCCGGCACTTGATGTCCATGAACTTCTCGGCCCCCAAGTCGGCCCCGAAACCGGCCTCGGTGACGACGAAATCCGCCAGCTTCAACGCCGTCTTCGTCGCCACGACCGAGTTGCAGCCATGGGCAATGTTCGCAAACGGGCCGCCGTGGACGAAGGCCGGGTTGTTCTCGAGCGTCTGGACAAGGTTCGGCTGCATCGCGTCCTTCAGAAGGACCGTCATCGCGCCATCGGCCTTGAGGTCGCGACAGTAGACCGGGCTTCGATCGCGCCGATAGGCGACGATCATGTCGCCGAGGCGCCGTTGCAGATCGTCCAGGTTCTCGGCCAGACACAGGATCGCCATGACCTCGGAGGCGACGGTGATGTCGAAG
Organism: Alphaproteobacteria bacterium; assembly: GCA_003696705.1. Classification (GTDB taxonomy): domain Bacteria; phylum Pseudomonadota; class Alphaproteobacteria; order Rhodobacterales; family Rhodobacteraceae; genus RFGD01. Next base: position 5,231 of record RFGD01000249.1, read on the forward strand.
CCGGACTGCCGCGGAAAGCCGTTGGCGACACCGCCAAGCGAGGTGACGATGTCCCTGAGCGCCCGGTCGTTCATGTCGACGACGCGCCGCCAGGAGACCCGGCGCGTATCGATGCCAAGGTCGTTGCCCCAGTAGATATGGTTGTCGATCATCGCGGCCAGAAGGTTGTGAGCGGCCGTGATGGCGTGGAAGTCCCCGGTGAAGTGCAGGTTCATGTCCTCCATGGGCACGACCTGTGCCATGCCCCCGCCCGCGGCGCCGCCCTTCATGCCGAAGCAGGGGCCAAGCGAGGCCTCGCGGATGCAGATCGCCGCCTTCCTGCCGATGCGGTTCAGCCCGTCGCCAAGCCCGACCGTGGTGGTCGTCTTGCCCTCGCCGGCCGGGGTCGGGTTGATCGCCGTCACGAGGATGAGCTTCCCGTCCCGACGCTCTTGCAGGCTCTCAAGGAACGGCTGCGCGATCTTGGCCTTGTCGTGGCCGAAGGGCACAAGGCTTTCGGAGGGGATTCCAAGAAGCGCCGCAACCTCGGCAATGGGCTTCTTCTTCGCTGCACGCGCGATCTCGATGTCTGACTTGTGGGCCATCGTCCGTTCCTGTGGTTGACGCTCTTCGGGACGCCGGGTGAAGCTCGGCTGTCGAGATATTGCGCAGAACTCGGGGATCGCAGAAGCGCGTTTCCGACCGTTCCCCGGCGGGAATCGTCAGATCGTGTTTCCGATCGGAAACGGCGGACCGATACCGGCGTCGGACCGCGCCTTCCAGCTAGAGCCAGCCGCGGCGGCGCACCCACCAATAGGGAAGGACAGCGGAAAGGATCATCACGCCGATCGCCATGGGATAGCCCCAGGGCCACGAAAGCTCTGGCATGTAGCGGAAATTCATCCCGTAGATCGAAGCGACCAGGGTCGGCGGCAGGAAGACGACAGCCATGACCGAGAAGATCTTGATGATGGCGTTCTGCTCGATGTTGATGATTCCGAGCGTCGCATCGAGGAGAAACCCCACCTTTGCCGCGAGGAAGCCGGTGTGATCCAGAAGCGAGGCGATGTCGCGGGCAATCGTCCGCAACCGGCCGGAATGGGCGCTGCCGATCCCTTCGGCCGCCGGATCGGACCCAAGGAAGGAAACGAGCCGTGCAAGGCTGTCGAGGCTGTTTCGCATCTTCGACGTGGCATCGTCGACCCGGGCGACGGCGCGCAGCACGTCTTTCAGCGGGCGGTCGTCGCTGGCCTCGCCCCCGGCGCCGAGGACGGCGGTATTGAGCGCCTCGATCCGACGGTCGATGTCCTCGACCGTGTCGGCTTCATGATCGACGATCGCCTCGAGAAGGGCCAGGGCGACCTCGGCACCCCCATTGCAGGGCAATCGCAGCTTCTGCACGCGCGTGGGCGTCGTCTCGAAGGCGCGGGGGGCATGGTGGCGCAGCGTCAGAAGCTGCCCATCCGTCAGAACGAAGCTTGCCGGCGCCAGCGTGACCTCGCCGCCCTCGCCGCGCCGCGACAGCATCGCCGTCATGAAAAGCGCGCCGTCGCGCGAATAGAGGCGCGACGAGGCCTCGATCTCGCGCATGTCTTCGGCGGTCGGAATGGACAGGCCAAGGATGGCTTCGATCCGCGCCGTCTCGGCCGCGTCGGGCTCGAGCGCATCCATCCAGACGACGTCGTCCGCCTCGGGGCTCGACGCTTCGACCAGGCCGCCCGGGCCACAGGCGAAGGCGCGGATCATGCCGCCGGCCCCGACCGATGCTGCAGCGCCAGCACGCCGCGGCGACGACGTATCCTCACCTCAGACGCTCGGTTCCGGTTCGAAGCCGTCCGCCTTCGGCGGCCGGGGGCGGCGCGTCTTCGGAACGGCGGCCACGCTCGGCGCGCTGCCGCCCTCGGGCGTGTCGTCGCCGTCCTCGCCGCGGCGAAGCGGTTCGCCATTGATGACCTTCCGGATCTCGTCGCCGGTCAGCGTCTCGTATTCCAGAAGCCCTTCGGCAAGGCGGCGATGTTCCTCGGCGTGCTCGGTCAGGATGCGGCGCGCGGTCTCGTAGCCTTCATCGACGATCCGGCGTACCTCCTCGTCGATCAGCTCCTGCGTCTCCGGGCTGATCGGGAAGCCTTGCTGGTACGCGCCCAGGTAGGACTGCTGCTCGTTGGCATAGTCGATGTTGCCAAGCTTGTCGGACATTCCGAACTGCGTGACCATGGCACGGGCGATGCGCGTCACCTGCTGGATGTCCGAGGCCGCGCCGGAGGTCACGTTCTCGGGGCCGAAGACCAGTTCTTCGGCCACCTTGCCGCCCATGGCCATGGCGATCTTCGACTTGTATTTCGTTTTCGTTACCGAAAGCTGGTCGCGTTCGGGCAGGCTGAGCACAAGGCCCAGCGCGCGCCCCCGCGGGATGATCGTCGCCTTGTGGATCGGATCATGCTGGGGCACATGCATGCCGACGATGGCGTGGCCCGCCTCGTGGTAGGCCGTCAGCTTCTTCTCTTCCTCGGTCATGACCATCGAGCGGCGCTCGGTGCCCATCATGACCTTGTCCTTCGCGTTCTCGAAGTCTTCCATCGTGACGAAGCGCCGCCCGACCCGGGCCGCCATCAGCGCCGCCTCGTTGACAAGGTTGGCGAGATCGGCACCCGAGAACCCGGGCGTGCCGCGCGCGATGATGCGCAGATCGACGTCGGGGCCAAGCGGCACCTTGCGCGCATGCACCTGCAGGATCTTCTCGCGCCCCTTGATGTCGGGGTTCGGAACCTGGATCTGCCGGTCGAAGCGGCCGGGCCGCAAGAGCGCGGGGTCAAGCACGTCAGGCCGGTTCGTGGCCGCGATGATGATGATGCCTTCGTTGGCCTCGAACCCGTCC
>RFGD01000250.1 GCA_003696705.1 Alphaproteobacteria bacterium
GCCAGCGACGGCGCCTTCATCGTCTCGCCCTACACCTTCGTCAAGTACCGTCTGACCTACGTCAATGCGGCTTCCGGTCCGCTGTACAACTTCTCGCTGACCGACCTGATCGACACGCTCAATGGCGCCGCCTATGTGCCTCTTTCGGCAACCACGGGGAACCCTTATCTGGCCGTGCCGGTGGCAGGCATTGGATCGGTCACCTGGTCCAATCCGCTGGCGCCGATCACGCTGCAGCCGGGTGCCGGCGGCTATGTTGAGCTGGTTGTCGACACCACGGCCGTGGCTGCTGCCACGACTGAAAACCGGGTTCACGCCCATGCCACGACCCTGCCAGTGGGCGGGCTCGCCGTGGACTCCTACGGCTCGGCCCTGTCCACGATCTCCACGACAGGGGCACCTCCGTCCATCACACAGACCAAGAGTGTGACACCCTCGGTGGCCGCGCCGGGCCAGGCCGTGCGCTACAGCATTACGCTGAACAACAACGGCGGCGCAATCAGCGCCCCAGTCAAGGGCAACAACAACGTGGCAAAAGGGCCGGTATACCCTGGGACGCAGGCCCCCAAACCCGCCAGCATTGGCCTGGTGGTCGGCGATGCGCTACCGGTTGTGCCCGGAGTGATCCCCGCCACCAAGGCGCTGACCTATACGCCAGCCTCGGCTATCGTCAAGCTGATCGATCCGGCCACCGGTATCGCCTACCCGCTGGCCGCCAATGTGAACTACACCGAGGATGTCGCAACCCGCCCGGGGGATGTGTTCTGGATCATCAAAACCTATCCGGCGCTCTATCCCGGTAAGGGAGGGCTTCCGTTCGATTTCACCAGAGGCCAGCTGCAGATCGACTTCTATGCCGCGGTCAGCGCCGCCACGCCACCCGGGGTTTACTACAATCAGGTCGAAAGCTATGTCGGTACCTGCAAGGTTCCCTTCCAGATCAACAAGAAAACAGGGTTGTGCAAGCAGGATAAGGATATCGGAAAGACCACGCCGAACCTGGCGCCCGTGTCCGTCTCCAGCCCGGATTTCAGCGGCTTCTCCAAGGCCGCCGTGGATATCAACGGCGGCGTCCCGGCGCCGGGTGACACCATCCAGTACAACTTTACGGCCACGAACAGCGGCGCTGTCACGGCCACGAACGTCGTGCTGACCGATCCGATCCCGACCAATGCCGCCTTCGTCGTCGGCTCGGTCAATGCGCCCGGCGCCTCACTGATCGACTACTATGCCAACGGCGTACCTTATGTGCCGGCTGGCGCCCCCGGGACGATCGACCCTTATGTCACCGAGGTACATATCACCTATCCGACGATCGCACCGCTGGCCTCGGTCACCCCGAGCCTCAAGGTGCAGATCTCGCCGAATGCCGTGGATGGTACTGCCGTGCTCAACCAGGCCACGATCTCGACGGCCATCGGTCTGACGCCGCTGAGCTTCGTCTCCGATGACCCGGCGCAGCCCGGCAACGCCGACCCCACCCGCGTGATCGTTTCGGCCAAGCCGGACTTCTCCGGCTCGACGAAGAGCGTGCTGGTCAACGGCGCGCCTTCGACGACCGCAGGCCCCGGCGACACGCTGAGCTATACCATCAACCTTGCCGATATCGGCAACGATCCGGGGGGCGCGACGAATGTCGTCGTCGAGGACTTCGTCGATCTGAACGTCATCGACTTCTATTCGATTGTTGTCAGCCCGCCCCCCGCCGGCTGGCTCGTATCCGGGCCGGATGCCGGCGGCCGCATCGTCTGGAGCAAGGCTACGACCGTGAAGGGCGAAACCGCGGCCCTGAGTTTCACGGGTGTTGTCAAGGCAGGGCTTGCCAACGGCACACC
>RFGD01000251.1 GCA_003696705.1 Alphaproteobacteria bacterium
ACGGTGATCACCTTCGGCGACTCATGCACATGCGCCTTCGTTTCCGCCGGCAGCCGGTCGGAGTTGTGGAAGGTCAGGAAGAACATGCGGAAGGTGTAGAAGGCGGTCATGAACACGCCCGAGAGCACGGCCCAGTAGGCGAGTTCGCCGACCCAGCCGAGATGCTCGGCCACCTTGGCCGACTCGATGATCAGATCCTTGGACCAGAAGCCGGCGAACGGCGGCACGCCGGCCAGCGCCAGCGCCGCGATCAGCATCGTGATATACGTGATCGGCATGTACTTGCGCAGCTGCCCCATGCGGCGGATGTCCTGATCAGCCAGCACCGCATGGATCACGGAACCGGCGGCCAGGAACAGCAGCGCCTTGAAATAGGCATGCGTCATCAGATGAAAGATGCCGACCGAATAGGCGGACACGCCGCAGGCCACGAACATGTAGCCGAGCTGCGAACAGGTCGAATAGGCGATCACGCGCTTGATATCGTTCTGCACCAGACCGATCGTCGCGCACATCCAGGCGGTAATCGCGCCGACCAGCGTCACGGCGGCCAGTGCCGTTTCGGAAAACTCGAACATCGGCGAGCAGCGGGCCACCATGAATACACCCGCGGTCACCATCGTCGCGGCATGGATCAGCGCCGAGATCGGCGTCGGACCTTCCATCGAATCCGGAAGCCATACATGCAGCGGCACCTGACCGGACTTGCCCATCGCGCCGACGAACAGTGCCAGACACATGAACGTGATTGCGCTCATCTCCCAGCCTGCAAAATGCAGCACATGGCCCTGGGCCACGAAGGCCTCGACCTGGGAAAACACCTCGCGGTAGTCGATCGTGCCGAAGTAGAACCAGATCGCCAGGATGCCGACCGCAAAGCCGAAATCGCCGACGCGGTTAACGATAAAGGCCTTCAGCGCCGCGAAGTTGGCGCTCTCGCGCTTGAACCAGAAGCCGATCAGCAGATACGAGACCAGGCCCACGGCCTCCCAGCCGAAGAACAGC
>RFGD01000036.1 GCA_003696705.1 Alphaproteobacteria bacterium
GCGGTTCAGCCCGTCCTTGTACAGCCCTTCGGGCGGGCGGTTCGACGTGGTCACCACGGTGACGCCATCGGCAAGGAGACGCTCGAAGAGGCGCCCGACAATCATCGCGTCGGCGATGTCCTCGATTTCCATCTCGTCAAGGCAGAGGACCTTCAGGTTCTTCGCCATCCGCGCAGCCACCGGCCGCAGGGCATCGGCGACCTGACGCGCCCGCATCCGTTCAAGCGCTGCATGCACGTCGCGCATGAAGCCGTGAAAGTGCACGCGCCGCTTTTCGGCCACCGGAAGGGCGTCGAAGAACAGGTCCATCAGCATCGACTTGCCGCGCCCGACGCCACCCCAGAGATAGAGGCCCCGCGGCGCGGCCGAGGGCGCGCCGGCCCCCCGCCCCAGGAGCCGGCCAAGACCGCGGCGCCCGGCCGGGGCCGCGACCTCGGCCAGGACGCGTTCGAGCGACAGAAGCGCCGCGCGCTGACGGGCGTCGGAGCGAATCTCGCCGGTCGCCACCTTTCGGTCGTAGATCTCGGTCAGCGTTCCCACGAATCGCCTCCTGCGGACGGCGCGCACGGTAGCCGCCCCCGCGCGGCGTGACCAGATTTCGCTTGACGGCCACCGCCGCCCGGCCCAGCGTCGCTGCAAGACACAGGATCAGAGCATGGAACGCGCCAGGACCCCGCTTCTCACCCCCGTTCTCGTGGGCGGGTGCATCGTCATCATGCTCAGCTTCGCCATCCGCGCGAGCTTTGGCGTCTTTCAGATCCCCATCGCCCAGGATTTCGGCTGGCCCCGCGCCGAGTTCTCGCTGGCCATCGCCATCCAGAACCTGGCGTGGGGAATCGGCCAGCCGATCTTCGGCGCGATTGCCGAGAAGATGGGCGACCGGCGCGCGATCGTCCTGGGGGCGCTTGCCTACGCGGCGGGACTGATCGCGGCGGCCCACGCGACGACGCCCGAGGCGCACCAGCTTCTCGAGATCCTGGTCGGCTTCGGTGTCGCGGGCACGGGTTTCGGCGTGGTTCTGGCCGTGGTCGGGCGCGCGTCCTCGGACGAGAACCGCTCGATCTCGCTGGCCATCGCCACGGCGGCCGGCTCGGCCGGGCAGGTCTTCGGCGCCCCTGCCGCCGAGGCGCTTCTCGGCGTCTACCCGTGGCAGACCGTGTTTCTCATCTTCGCGGGCACGATCCTGGCCTCGCTTCTGGCGCTTCCGCTCATCCGGGCGCCGTCGCCGGCCTCGAAGACCGAGCTCGAGGAAAGCCTGACCCAGGTCCTCGGCCAGGCGTTCCGGGACCCGTCCTATGTGATGATCTTCCTTGGCTTCTTCTCGTGCGGCTACCAGCTTGCCTTCATCACCGCGCATTTTCCCGCCATGGTGACGGAAATGTGCGGGGCCATCGACCCCTCGGGCACGCTCGCCTCCCTTGGCGTCAGTTCGACCGCAACGCTTGGCGCCCTTGCCATCTCGATCATCGGCCTTGCCAACATCGCGGGCACGCTCCTGGCCGGCTGGCTGGGAAAGCACTTCCCGAAGAAATACCTTCTGGCCCTGATCTACCTTGGCCGGACGATCGCCGCGGGCCTGTTCATCCTATTGCCGATCACCCCGGCCTCGGTCATCGCCTTTTCGGTCGTGATGGGCGCGCTTTGGCTTGCCACCGTGCCCCTTACCAGCGGGCTGGTGGCACATATATACGGCCTGCGCTACATGGGCACGCTTTACGGCATCGTCTTCTTCTCGCACCAGCTGGGCAGTTTTCTGGGCGTCTGGCTGGGCGGGCGCATGTATGACATCTACGGAAGCTACACGGCCGTCTGGTGGGTCGGCGTCGGTGTCGGCGCCTTTTCGGCCATCGTGCATCTGCCCGTCCGCGAAGAACCCGTCGGTCTTCGCGCCGCGGCCTAGCCGACGCCGGCCTCTTCGAGGAAGGCGGTAACGACGGCCTCGGCCCGGGCAAGAGGCAGAAGATGGTCGCCGCCGGCAACGGTCACCTGCCTGGCGTCGCGGTCGATTCGCGCCAGCCGCCCCACCGACGACAGCGGGATCACCGGATCCCGGTCCCCCCAGAGCGCCAGCACCGGCAACCCCGCGGCGGCAACGCGGGCATGCTCGTCGGCCAGATCCTCGGCCAGCATGTGGCGCATGGATGACAGGACGGCGCGCGCAAATCCGCGCCGACGCGTCTCGGCCATCTGGCGGCGGATGATCGGCACGAGGTCGGGATGCGTGCGGATCTGGCGCCTCAGAAGCCGGCGCAGGAGGAACCCGCCGGCTACCGTCATGGCCCAGTCGCCGATGACCGGACGGGTCCGGCAGAAATGTGCAAAGCGCGTCTCGACGTGCCCGAGGCTGGCCGAGGCGACGAGAACCAGCCGTCGCATCCGCGGCGCATTCTCGGCGGCGTAGGCGGTGGCGATACTGCCCCCCATGGAATAGCCGAAAAGCGTGAAGTCGCGCTCGATCCCCTGAGTGGCCAGAAGCTCGTCGAGCTGGCGCAGGAAAAGGGCCCGGTCATGCGGCCGTTCGGGATTGTCCGAATAGCCCCGCCCCCAAAGGTCATAGGTCAGGACCCGAAAACCCATCGAGGCAAGGCGCCGCGCCACCGCATCCCATACGAAGGACGGGGTCGAAAGCCCGTGCACGCAGACCACCACCGGGCCGCGGCCCGGACCGTGCCAGCGATAGTGCACGGTTCCGTCCGAAAGCTCGACGAACTGGCCGGGGGCCGAGATGCGCGCCCGGCCGTCTGCGGGACGCCGCGCAGCTTCGAGGAGTTGGGGCAGGAATACCACGCCCCCCGCGGCGCCGAGCGCCAGCGCGGCCGGCCAGAGGCTCATCGCGACCTCCAGACGTCGAGGATGCGCCGGCTGCACATGAGGTCGAGATGCGCCCCGCCGCCGTTCTTGAAGACGGTGATCTCGTCCGGCGACCGGCGGGTGAACAGACCCGTCGGGATGTCATAGAAATCGGCGACGACGTCTTCGGGACGGATGACGCCCGACGCGATGGGAAGCGCCAGCTCGCCGATATGCTCGACGGTCGTCTCGCGGCTGTCGACGAACAGCCGGCCGCGGCGAAGGGCCTCGTCATCGGCTTCGCGCATGTCGGGCCGGAAGGCGCCGACAAGGTTCAGATGGGAACCCGGCGAAAGCCATTCACCGCGGACGATCGGGCTTCGCGCCATCGTCGCCGTCACGATGATGTCGGCCTTGGCGACGGCATCCGGCAGGCTGTCGGCGACGGTCACGCCGCCCATCCTTTCGCCCAGTGCCGCGGCGCGGTCGCGGTTGCGGCTCCAGACGCTTGCGCCGATGCCGGGAAAGCCCGCCCGGAAGGCCTCGATCATGGACGCGGCAACCGTCCCGGCACCGACGACCAGAAGTTCCTTCGCGTCCCGACGGGCCAGATGGCGCGCCGCCAGAAGGGAATCGGCCGCCGTCTTCCAGCGTGTGACGAGATGGAAGTCGAGGATGGCCTCGAGGACGCCGTCCGCATCTGAAAAGAGCGAGACGCCGCCGTTCACGGTCGCCAGCGCATGGGCGGCGTTGCCCGGAAAGATGGTCGCCAGTTTGACCCCGATCCCGAGCCCGTCGATCCAGGCGGCGCGGGAAAGTAGCGTATCGTCTCGCCGATAAAGGAAAGAGTCCCGTATCTGCGCCCGGGGAAGAAAGTGGCCCGCCTCGATCGCGGCGGCCATGTCCTGCCAGTCGAGCAGGGGATCGGCCGCGTCGAATGGGACGAACTCGGGGATCATCCGGCGGCCTCCAATCCCGCCTCGCGTGCGCTCAGAAGCCCGTGGTCGACGAGCGTGCGCGCCCAGCCCGCGGGCCCCTCGAACAGATGCGCATTCCAGCCGCGTTGCCGGGCGGCGGCAACGTTGTCGGGCCGGTCATCGGCGAAGAGGAGCCGCCGGGCCGGAACGCCGCTGTCGGCCTCGACCATGCGATAGATCTCGGGCTCCGGCTTGATGACCCCCATGTGCCCGGAAATGTAGCGCCGGTCGAATTCCGACAGGAAATCGAAGTGACGCTCGGCCAGTGCGAAGGTCTCGATGCCGAAATTCGTGAGGGTGAAGACGGGCACGCCACGCGCCCGAAGGGCACGCATCAGCCGCACCGACGGCGCGATCACCGGCTGTGCAAGCTCAAGCCACCGATCATGCCACATGCGGATCGCGTCGGCGAACTCGGGGTATCGGTCCGCCGTGCCATAGACCGTCTCGCGGAAGGGGCCGCCGCGGTCGATGACGTCGTTCATGCCGTGAAGATCGACCAGATCGAACATCGCGCGGCGCCGTTCGGGACCGATCACGCGGTCGAAGAATCGCTCGGGTTGCCATTCGATCAACACGTTCCCGATATCGAAGACGACGGCGTCGATGCTCATGCCTCGGCCCCCCACAATGCCTCGGCATGGAACGCGACATGCTCCTCGGCAAAGCTCGAGATGAAGAAATACGAGTGATCGTAGCCGCGATGCATGCGAAACGCCCCGGGCTGGCGCCGCGCCGCCATGGCGCTCGCCAAGGCCTCGGGACGCAGAAGCTCGAGGAACTCGTCCTCGGTCCCCTGATCGATCAGGACGGGTCCGGGGAAGCCCCGCTCGGCCATGAGGATCGACGCGTCATGCAGGCGCCACGCCGCTTCGTCCTCGCCAAGATAGGCAGCGAACTGCTTGCGCCCCCAATCGCTTTCCGTCGGGTTTGCGATGGGCGCGAACGCCGACACTGCGGCAAAGCGGTCGGGGTGGTGCATGGCAAGGGTCAGCGCCCCGTGCCCACCCATCGAATGCCCCATGATCGACTGGCGCAACTCGTCGATCTCGAAGTTGGCGGTCAAGACGCGCGGCAGCTCCTCGGTCAGATAGGACCACATGCGGAAATGCGATGACCACGGCGCCTCGGTCGCGTCCACGTAGAACCCGGCCCCCTGGCCCAGATCATAGGACGGATCGTCCGGCACCTCGCTGCCGCGCGGAGAGGTATCGGGAAAGACGACCGCAAGGCCCCATTCGGCGGCCCATTGCTGAAGCCCGGCCTTCACCATTGCGTTTTCATGCGTGCAGGTCAGACCCGACAGATACCACAGAAGCGGCACCGGGCCGTGCTCGGCCTCTTCGGGAAGGAAAAGGCCGAAGGTCATCTCGCAGTCGCAGACTTTCGACGGGTGGGCGTGAACGCCCTGAACACCGCCGAACGCCCGGTTTCGGGATAGGGTTCGCATCGCGCTCCTCCGCTGTCCTCAAGAAAGGCCTAGCGCGGGCCGGTCGCTTCGGCAAGCGGCTCAGCCCCGACCGACAAGGGCAAGAACGACGGGCAGCGTCCCCAGACAGGCCGCCGTCGAGAACAGGATCGTGGCCGAAGCGCGAAGGGGTGCGACGCGGTAGTGCTGGGCAAGCATGTAGACGTTGCCGGCGGTCGGCAGGGCGGCCGCGGCGACGATGGCCGCCGCCGCCCCGGGCGAGAGATCGAAGACAAAAAATGCCGCGATGGCGACCGCCAGCGGATGAAGGACAAGTTTCGTCCCCGACAGCCAGAGGGCAACGCCCGGGCGGTCGAGCCGGCGGCACGCCAGGCTTGCACCAATGGCAAAGAGCGCGCCCGGCGTCGCCGCGCCGCCAAGGACGGTCAGGAAGTCCGCCAGGACCGCCGGCAGCGGCAGGCGCAGCGTCGACCACCCGAGGCCGAGCGCGATCGACACGATCATCGGATTGCGCACGAGCCCGCCCAGGATACGGCCAAAAGCGCTTCCGTCGAGCCGCCCCCGGCCTGCCGAGATGAGGATGACGACAAGGCTTCCGAAGACCACGAGGTCCGTGGAGAGCACGAGCATCACCGGCCCGATGGCTTCGCGGCCCAGAAGAAGCGGCAGCATCGGCACGCCCAGAAAGCCGACATTGCCGACAACGCCGGCCTGCGCCTCGATCGCGGCTTCCTCGATGCCGACCCGGCGCCAGGCGGCGACCAGCGTGACCAGAATATAGACCGCGGCCGTGCCGCCGAGGTAGGCGGCGACGACCGACCAGTCGAGAACCTCTTCAAGGCGAAGGCTTGCAGAAAAGCGAAACAGCATCGCCGAAAGGGCGAAGTAGAAGACGAAACGCGTCAGCCAGGCTGTGCCCTCTTCGGTGAAGAAGCGCGTGCGTCCGGCCAGGTAGCCAAGGCCGATGATCGCGAAGAAGGGAACGGTTTTCAGGAAGATCCCGACCACGGCGCCGGCCTATCCCCCGCCGATCAGGGCGCCGGCGGCGAAGACAAGCGCGCCGCCCAGGACGACCTGGAATGTCGCACGCCAGAACGGCGTTTCCATGAAGCGATTCTGGATCCAGACGATGGCCCAGAGCTCGACGAAGACCAGGATGACGGCGACGGTCGTCGCCACCCAGAAGTCGGGGATGAGATAGGGCAGCGCGTGCCCAAGCCCGCCGAGGGTCGTCATGACGCCCGAGGCAAGCCCGCGTTTCCATGGCGAGCCGCGTCCCGAAAGGACGCCGTCGTCATGTGCCGCCTCGGTAAAGCCCATCGAAATGCCGGCGCCGATGGCGGCGGCAAGGCCGACCTGCAGCGTCGTGAAATTGTCATGCGTCGCAAAGGCCGTGGCAAAGATCGGCGCCAGGGTCGAGACGGACCCGTCCATGAGCCCGGCAAGACCCGGCTGGACCCAGGTCAGGATGAACTTCCGCCTGTGGACCAGATCCTCTTCCGTGCGCTCCTCTCCGCCAAGGTAGCGCCGCTCGAACTCCTCGGCCATCGCCTCGTGGCGCGCCTCCTCGGCGGCAAGATCGCCAAGAAGCTTTCGTGTGTCCGGGTCGGTGCTGCGCTGGGCGGCGCGCAGGTAGAAGTCATGGGCCTCGCGCTCCATCATCGCGACTTCCTCGCGAATGCGCTCGAGGCCGAGGTTCTCGATCAGCCATATCGGGCGGCGGGTGTAGAAACCGGCCACATGCTCGCGGCGGATGAGGGGGATCGTGCCGCCGAATCGCTCCTTGAAAAGATCGATCAGACGCCGCCGATGCCGGTCCTCTTGGGTGGCCATCTCCTCGAACACCCTGGCCGTGTTCGGATAGTCTTCGCGCAGGCGCTCGGCATACATCCGGTAGATACGCGCATCATCCTCTTCGGACGAGATGGCAAGCGCCAGGATCTCGCGCTCGTCGAGGTCCGAAAAGCGGCGTCGATAGCCTACACCCGGTATCATGTCCTTCGCTCCGTTATCGTTTTGCGGCAAAGGCTAGGGCGCGGACCGAAAAGATCAAGCGGCGACAGACGGATCGGGACATCGAGGCGCGGGAAAGACGCGTGTTGCATTCTTGACATCTGGCGCATGCACCTCCATTAGTGAACTGAACGGTTCGGTTTACCAATGGAGGCAAGCATGTCCAAGCGCACGACTTCAACCCTTGCCGCGGCCCTCTCGGCAACGCTTCTTCTTTCGGCCACCGCACCGGCCCGCGCCGACTTCGCGATGCCGCTGTCGGCAATGCCCTGGAATGCGCCGACGATCGAGACGACCGCGCCCCGGACACCCGCTTCCCGGATGCCGGCGACCCGCGCCGCGACCGACCCGGCGCCCCTTCCCTGTGTGGACGCCGGCCAGCCCGACGCGTGCCGGCCCGGTACCGACCGGCAGGGCTGAGGAAAAGGGAAGGCGCCGCGCCGACGTGCGCGGCGCTTGCCCCATCTGAACGAAGCGGTTTAACATGGGCTTCGGGGATTGGGGGCTGTCCTGCATGAACAAGATCGACCCAGGCGTCCGGCGTGGCCGGAAGTTCGAACAGGTCATTTCCGGCGCGCGCAAGATTTTCCTGCGCGACGGTTTCGAAGGCGCAAGCGTTGACGACATCGCCCGGGCCGCGGGCGTTTCGAAGGCGACGCTCTACAGCTATTTTCCCGACAAGCGCCTTCTGTTTCAGGAAGTCACCAAGGCCGAGTGCCGGCGACAGGCCGAACGGGCCATCGAGCTTGGCGACCCCGGCGCGCCGCCCGAAGAAGCGCTTTACAAGGCCGGGTGCATCCTTCTCGAATTCGCGACATCGCCCGTGGCACAGCGCATCTACCGCATCTGTGTGGCCGAAGCCGAACGCTTCCCCGAACTGGGCCGCGCCTACTACGAATCGGGCCCGGCGGTGGCCAGGGACAAGCTTGTGCAATACCTCTCGGGCGCGGTCGAGCGCGGTGCCCTTCGCATCGACGACATCCCCCTTGCCGCCCACCAGTTCATCGAGCTTTGCAAGGCCGAGATCTTCCAGAAGGTTGTCTTCGGCCTTCAGTCGAAGCCATCGGCCGCAGAGATCGACCGCATCGTCCGCGCCGCGGTCGAAACCTTCCTTGCCCGCTACGCGGCGCCCGCCACCTGATACGCGTCCTGCCGCCCTGAGCGCGATGCGCCGACGGCAGGACCGGACACCGGCTCAGTAGACGACGACGGCGCGAATCGACTTGCCTTCGTGCATCAGGTCGAAGCCCTTGTTGATCTCGTCCAGCGTCAGCGTATGCGTGATCATCGGGTCGATCTCGATCTTGCCGCTCATGTACCAGTCGACGATACGCGGCACATCCGTGCGGCCGCGCGCGCCCCCGAAGGCGGTGCCGCGCCAGACCCGGCCGGTGACAAGCTGAAACGGCCGGGTCGAGATCTCGGCCCCCGCCGGCGCAACGCCGATGATGATCGATTCGCCC
>RFGD01000252.1 GCA_003696705.1 Alphaproteobacteria bacterium
GGACGCTGCGCATCGAAGAACCGCCCGTCCCTTTCCCAGACACGCTCGGCCGGGACCGAGACGCCGAAGGCTTCTTCGGCCAGCTGAAGAAGCTGGGGGGCGGTGTAGATGTTCCCGTAGCGGCACGAATAGATGCCGAAGCCGTATCTCGCCGCCACCTCTGGCGCCATGCCGCGCGGCGCCGGTTCAAGGTTCATGACGTTGAAACCGCGTGCGGAAAGGTGCCGGCTTATGTGCTGGGCAAAGCAGCTTCCCGCCGTCGCGATGCGATCCTTGCGCCGGATCCGGAATTTCCGCCGATAGATGTCGGCCGGGGTCAACGGGTCCTGCGTGGCAACGGCCGTCCGCCAGAAGGCCCGTTCGGGAAGGTCCTGGTAGGGAGACTGCGCGGCCATCCTGTCCTCCTCTTTCTCAGGCCGCCGCCTTGGGCGCGACCTCGAGCGCCTGGCCCCGCGCCACCATTTCTTCCCGGATCTGGAGCCAAACCGGGCGCACCTCGGGATCCCGGCGCTGCATGCGCGCTTTCCAATTATGCCAGCGGACGGCGCGCTGATGCAGCCTTGCAAGTCGCGGATCCGCCTTGAACTCGGCCAGCCAGCGCTCGACAGCCGCATCGTAGCGCGCAATGCTGTCGTCGCGGACGTCGTTCAGATCGAAGCGGTCCCAATAGTCGCGGCCAAGGACGTGGTGCATGTGGTTGGCGCGCCCGCGGGCACGCTTCACAAGAAAGCTGTCGAGCGAGCGAAGCGCATAGTGGTTCACCTGCGCAACCTCGAAGGACGGACGATGGGGCGATCGCTCGCCGCCCGTGATGAAGGGCGTGCCCCCCGGATAGACCATGCGAATGTCCTTGGCGTGTTCGTCGGCAGGAATGGGTGTGTGCAGCCCCATGCGCTTGAAGCGCTCGGGGCCGCGGAACAGCGACTTCACGAACTTGCCGGCCTCCGGCCGCACGTCCGGCGCCGCCTCGGCAAGCCGGAACTGACGCGTGACAAGCCGGTCGCGATAGAGGGTGACGTTGGCGGGGCCGAAGACCCTCCAGGGGACGGCAATGACATCGGCATCGGGTGACTGCTCGATCAGGGCATCGACGGACCCGTCGCCGACATGGATGTTCAGAAACTCGTCCACATCGCAGACGAAGATCCAGTCGGCCGAACGGACCACGTCCTTGCGGAAGGCCTGCCGAAGGGCGCTTCGGTGAATTCCGCCACGGCCGACCCGCGTCTCGTGATGGTGCACGATGCCCATTTGCTCGAGCCGTTTCAGGATGCCGACGGTCGTATCCTCGCAGTCATTCGTGCACACGACGATTTCGTCGAAGCCAAGGGCCTTCTGATGCGCCACCCATTCCAGGATGAACGGCCCCTCGTTCTTCATTGTGCTGACGACAACACGATGCCCAGGCTTTTCGCCCATGCTTCTTCTCCTGCCTCATCCGTCGCCGCCTTGTCGCGGCGCCGTGTCATTGTTGTTCGGTGGGCAACGGCTACCCGATCCGTGACCCAATTTGTTGCCCAAAATTGACAAAACTTGGGCAATGGATTCGGTTGCCGTTACATTTTTTCGGAAACTGCGCTACAAAACCAACAACATGACCGGTGACAATGCCGGCGCGGATCGAGGCAGACATCATGGCACTGGCAGAAGTCGCATCCCTCTGGATCGGACCCGAACTGAGCTGGCTTGAACAGCTTTGCCTGCGTTCATTCGTCGAAGCGGGACATCGCACGACCCTGTTCACCTATGACAAGGTCGAGGGCGTGCCGGAAGGCGTTCACGTCGAACCCGCGTCGAGCATCCTGCCGGCAACCGAGTTCATCCGCCACGCCCGCACGGGAAGCCCGGCCTACCATGCCGACCTGTTTCGCCTTCGCATGCTGCGCGATACCCGGCTGATCTGGGTCGACACGGACGCCTACTGCCTCAGGCCGTTCAAGGTGCCGCGGCATGGCCACTTTCACGGCTGGCTGTCCGACGACAAGCCGATCGTGAACAACGGCGTGCTGAAGCTGCCGAAGAAGTCGAAGACGCTTGCGCGCATGCTGGAATTCACGGCCGACGAATACCCCATCCCGCCTTGGTATTCAGAAGAGCGGCAAGCCGAGCTGCGCGAGTTGAAGGAACGTGGCGAGGGCGTGCACGTGTCACTGCTGCCCTGGGGGGTCTGGGGGCCGGACGCGCTTACCCATTTCCTGAAGGAAACCGGAGAGATCCGCTTCTCGTTTCCCGGCCATGTCCTCTATCCCGTCAAGTTCTCGCACAAGCGATCGCTCATCAAGCCGTCGCGGCGCCACGTGGCCGAAGGCTCGATCAATGACGAGACGCTGTCGATCCACTTCTGGGGCCGGCGCATCAGGGCCGCGGCCTCGGAAACGGGCGGGGTGCCGCCGCGCGGCTCGTTCCTGCGCGATCTTCTCGACAAGCACGGCATCGACCCGAAGCCGACCGCCCATCTCATGAAACCCACGGGGCCACGAGAGACGCCGGCCAGGATCGAACCGGACGAGGTGGACTTCTCGGTCTTCGACACCGAAGACGTGGTCAGGCTTGCCATGCAGCGCAGTTCGGCCGTGCGCGACCCAGAAGCGATCCGGGCATGGCTTCGCGGTGACGAGGCGCCCTTGCGGGCCGAGGCCGAGGCGAACCGCGATGCCATCGTTCACGCCGCCTTCGCCGAGATCTCGACCGCATTTGCGCGCGTCTTTCCGCGGCTCGAGGCCCTGCGCCCCGGCCGCATCGCCGACATCGGCGCGGGCTATGCCTTCCTTGACCTTCTGGCCTTTCGTCATTGGGGCTGCGATCTGGTCCTGATCGACATCGAGGACACCGAGACGCGGCATTTCGGTTTTGCCGCCGAGGGCGCCGGCTACTCGAGCCTTGCCAAGGCAAAGGCCTTCCTGGTCGCGAACGGCGTGCCCGAAGGGCGGGTCCACACAATCAATCCCCGCCACCAGGACCTTGCCGAGGCCGGCGTCGTCGATGCCGCGATCAGCCTCATTTCCTGCGGCTTCCACTATCCCGCACAGACCTATGACGCCTTCTTCCGCGACCAGGTGCGCCCGGGCGGCGCGGTGGTCCTTGACATCCGCAAGGGCTCTGGCGGCATCCCCTATCTCAAGGGGATCGGCAAGACCCACGTTCTGGTCAAGGAACCCAAGCACAGTTGCGTCTTCGTCGAAAAGGCGGTGGCCTGAGGATGCCGGAGCGTCATCCAGATCTTCCGCGGCCCGGCGTCGCCGGGTGGCGGAGGATCCTCAGAGAGGCCGAAATCGAAACCTGCGACCGGCTTGCCGAGATCTCGGGGGCCGATCCCGACCTTGCGGTTGCCGCGCACGAGCGCTTCGGCTGCCGGATCGACCTGGTCGCCCTTGACCGCCACGGAAAGGTGTCGCCCCGGGCCGGTCAATGGATCGGCGCCTACCGCGAGGCGCTTCTGGCCGCGGGCGTGCCGGCCGACGCCATCCACGAGGTGCGCCGCGAAAGCGGGATCGAGCGTGCGGCCATCGTCGCCGGCCTCGGTCGCTGGGGCATGCATCAGCGCATCCGGAACCTTGGTCCCTTCCTTGATCGCGCGCTCAGCCCCGGCGGCATCCTGGCGGTGGACCTGGCAAAGGGGTCGGGCGGCTTTCCGTTTCTTCGCGACTACGGGAACTGCCGAACCGTCGCCACCTGGTCCGCCGGCGGCAAGCCGGTGGCCCGCGTCGTGATGTCGGTCGAGCCCTCGCGCATCGGCGCGCCGGATGTCGAGTGGGCACGGATCGCAAAGGGCCTTGTCGGTCGCGACGGGTTTCTGAACGCGAACGCCCATCACTCCTTCACCTTCATCCCCCGCGGCCCTACGCTCTGCGTGACCTTCGACAACCTCGACATCGCGATGAACAAGCGCGAGGACCGGCGCCCATGGGGCTTTGCCTTCATCGAGCGGCAGGGCTGGTCGATGCTGGGCGTCATGGCCGCGGGCTGGACCTGGTATCGCGACGCTTGGGTGACGGCCGAATTCGACCGCCTGCGCGGCGAGGGGTTTTTCGCCGGCTTCGAGCGGGTGATCTTCTATGGCGCCTCGATGGGCGGATACGGGGCGCTGGCGTTTTCGGCGGCGGCACCGGGCGCGGATGTGGTCGTCTTCTCGCCGCAAACGACGCTCGACAAGGCGATCGTGCCGTGGGAGACGCGCTATCGCGTCGCCTGGGATCATGACTATTCGGACCATTACGGCGATGCCGCCAGGACGGTCGCGGCGGCCCGCCGGGTCAGCATCTTCTACGACCCCTATTCACGCCTCGACGCCCGCCACGTCGACCGGCTTCGGGGGGACAACATCCACCTTTTCCGGGCGCCGTTCCTTGGTCACCGGCTCGGCTCGCTCCTGAGCCAGATGGGCATCCTTCAGCCGCTTGTCCTTGACG
Organism: Alphaproteobacteria bacterium; assembly: GCA_003696705.1. Taxonomy (GTDB): domain Bacteria; phylum Pseudomonadota; class Alphaproteobacteria; order Rhodobacterales; family Rhodobacteraceae; genus RFGD01. Next base: position 4,410 of record RFGD01000252.1, read on the forward strand.
CGATGGGCGGCACCCTGACCGAAGACGCGTTCCGCAAGGCCATCCGCGCCCGCCACGGCTTCCGCCGGTATCGTCGCGAACTGGTGCTGCGCCTCATCGACACGGGACACCCCGTCCTGGCCGAGCGCCTGTGCCGGAAGTTCCTGACCGAAGGACCCGATCGCTTCTTCAGGGAAACGGCCGAGCGGCTGGCCGCTCAGCGCGCCCTGGGGGCCGCCTGATCGCCCCTTTCCGCGCTGAGGTGGCGAAGGAACCAGTCAGTTGCAAGGCGCACCACCTCCTCGAGCGCGCCGGGCTCTTCGAACAGGTGCGTTGCGCCCGGCACGATCTCGAGCCGTTTCGGGCACCGGAGCCGGGCGAAAGCCGCCTCGTTCAACTCGATGACCCCGAAATCGTTCCCGCCGACGATGAGAAGGGTCGGCGCCCGCACCGCCCCGAGCGCCCCGTCGGCCAGATCGGGCCGCCCCCCGCGCGAGACGACGGCGCCCACGGCCTCAGGCTCGGCCGCGGCGGCGACGAGGGCCGCGGCGGCCCCCGTGCTGGCCCCGAAAAGGCCAAGGGGAAGCGAGCTGACGTCGGGATCGTGACGTGCCCAGGCGATCGCGTCGGTCACACGCTCTGCCAGAAGCGGGATGTCGAAGACGTTGCGCCTGTCGGCGGCCTCGCGCGGGGTCAGAAGATCGAACAGAAGCGTCGCAAGCCCCGCCGAACAGAGCGCCTCGGCCACCATGCGGTTGCGGGGGCTCAGACGGCTGCTGCCGCTGCCATGGGCGAAGATCACGAGGCCCCGCGCGCCCTCGGGCAGGCAGAGATCACCCGGCAGCATGTCGCCGGTGCGGCGGACCTCGACTTCCACGGGCCATTCTTGCGTCTTCTTCATGGGCCCGAGGATAACGCACCGCGCCCGGGCTTCCTTGATGCCGATCAATCCCCTGCCCCGGCGTCGACCATGGCCTTCAGGGCCATCGCATCCTCGACCGCCGCCCCACCACGGTCATTGTTGAAATAGGCGAAGACGTCGCGACCCTCGTCCCGCCAGCCCAGGATGCGCCGCGCCCAGGGACGAAGCGCGTCATCCCCATACCGGCCGGCATAGCGAACGGGCCCCGTCCCGTGAAAGCGCAGATAGACAAGGGGCGCCGTCGCCTGAACGCAGGGCGTCATTCCGGGATAGTCATGAATGCAGAGAGCGGCGCCGTGGCGTTCGAGAAGCGCAAAGGTCTCTCGGTGGTGCCAGGCGGCGTCCCGAAACTCGACGGCGGCCCGAAGCCCCGGCGGAAGCGCCGACAGGAAGTCCGAAAGCCGCGCCGGATCCGGCCCCAGCGAGGGCGGCAGCTGGAAGAGGACGGGACCGAGCTTGTCGCCCAGCGGGGACACTGCGGCAAGGAAGTCCTGCAAGGCCCCTTCCGCGTCCCGCAGGCGTTTGAGGTGGGTGATCTGTCGGCTGGCCTTCACGGCGAAGAGAAAGCCGGCCGGCGTCACCTCGCGCCAGCGCGCGACCATCGCGCCGGCGGGACGCCGGTAGAAGGTCGCGTTCACCTCGACCGTGTCGAAGCGGCGCGCGTATTCGGCCAGCATGCCGCCCGCCCGCGTCCCCGGCGGGTAGAACCGGCCGACCCATTCCCGATAGGACCAGCCCGAAGTGCCAATGCGAACCGTCGGCGCCACGGCAATTCCCCTCTGCGCCGATCCAGCATTGCGGGTATGGCGCGTCGGGTCAATTCGGCGATGGATCGCCGGCGGGGCTCAGGAGACGGCCAGTTCGTGCGCCCAGGGCGGGTTGGCACCGGCCCGCGAAACCGTGACCGCGGCGACGCGCGCAGCAAACGTCATGGCGGCGGTCAGGGCATCGACCGAAAGCCCGCGCACCGTGTCCTTTTCCAGAAGTCCGGCGCTGTCGAGGCGGCACAGGAAACCGGCGTTGAAACTGTCCCCGGCGCCGATCGTGTCGACGACGGTTGACCGTTCGGCGGGAACCTCGACGACCTCGCCCCGGTCGGTGAAGGCGGTCGCGCCCTTGCCGCCGCGGGTGACGATGACGATGGCCGGACCCGCCGCAAGAAGCCTGCCGGCCTGCGCGCGCACATCCGCAGGTTCCGGGACCAGCCACGCCAGATCCTCGTCCGAGACCTTGACGATGTCGGCATGCGAGAGCATCGCCGCCAGACGGCCCCGGTAGCGCGCCTCGTCGCCGATGAACGAGGGACGGATGTTGGGATCGAGCATCACGACCGCCCGCGATGCGGCCCGCCCGGCAAGCGCGGCATAGGCGTCGGCACATGGTTCGACCGCAAGGCTGATGCCGCCGAAGAAGGCGGCACGCGTCGTCTCGGGCACGTCCGGCATGTCTTCGGGGCGAAGGCAGCGGCCAGCCGTGTTCTCGTCATAGAACGTGTAGCTCGCCTGTCCCCCCTTCAGCGTGACGAAGGCAAGGGTCGTCGGCCGGTCCGAGCGCACCGCCAACGTCGCGTCGACGCCGCTCGCGGCAAGGGATGCCTCGAGCCTCTGTCCGAAAAGATCGTTGGAAAGGCCCGTGACCATGGCCGCGCTTGCACCAAGACGGCCAAGCGCGATGGCCGTGTTGAAGACGGCGCCACCGGCGTGGGGGACGAAGGCGTCCTCGCCGGCGTCCGTCCGGCCCGGAAGCATGTCGATCAGCGCTTCGCCACAACAGAGCAACATGGTCCGACCGTCACCCCTGCGCCAGATAGGCGCGCAGGACGTCACGCGGCGGCTCTGTCCAGAGGCGCCGGATCTGCCGTCCGAAGGCCTCTGCAAAGCGGGCGTCCGACGACAGCGGGCCGAAGATGTCGGCC
>RFGD01000253.1 GCA_003696705.1 Alphaproteobacteria bacterium
AAAGGCGAATGGCAGGCAGTGAAACGGGGGACGAGGGATGCCCGACGGCGGCACGCCGATCCTTGATGTCAGGCGTTTGAAGACGGTCTTCCGGACCCGCACGGGGGAAGTGCACGCGGTCAACAACGTCAGCTTCGAACTGCGCCCCGGCGAGCTTCTCGGCGTCGTGGGCGAATCGGGCTCGGGCAAGTCGGTGTCGATGATGTCGCTGATCCGGCTTCTGCCCCAGCCACCCGCCGAGATCCGGGGCGGCGAGGCGCTTTTTGACGGGATCGACCTTCTTTCCGCGTCCGAGGACGAGCTTCGGGCCATCCGTGGCGCGCGGATCGGTTTCGTCTTTCAGGACCCCATGACCTCGCTCAATCCGGTGTTCACGGTGGGCTACCAACTGATGGAGCCCCTGCGCACCCACATGGGGCTCGACAAGCGCGCCGCGCGGGCGCGCGCGGCCGAGCTTCTGGGCCTCGTCGGCATCTCGGACGCCGAGCGTCGGCTCGACGACTATCCGCATCAGTTCTCGGGGGGCATGCGCCAGCGGGTCATGATCGCCATGGCGCTGGCCTGCGATCCGAAGGTGCTGATTGCCGACGAACCGACGACGGCGCTCGACGTCACCATTCAGGCGCAGATCATCGAGCTTGTGAAGGAACTGCGCCAGAAGCTGGGCATGTCGATCATCTGGATTACCCACGATCTTGGCGTGATCGCCGGCATCGCCGACCGGGTGATGGTCATGTATGGCGGGCAGGTGGTCGAGCAGGGCCCCGTGGCCGAGGTGTTCAAGGACCCGCAGCATCCCTATACCCGCGCGCTCTTGCAGACCGTGCCGTCGGTGCGCGGCAAGCGGGCCGGCAGGCTTCGCGTGATCGAGGGGCAGCCGCCCGTCCTGGCCCAGGAGCCACGCGCTTGCCCGTTCCACCCGCGATGCACCCATGCCTTCGACCGATGCCGGGCCGAGAATCCGAAACGCATCCTTGTCGGCCACGGCCACGATGTCGCCTGTTTCTGGAACCCCGAGACCGGAGGGCCGCGCGATGTTTGACGCAAGTGCCGCACCGCTTGTCGAGGTTCACGGGCTGAAGATGTATTTCCCCATCCACGCCGGCCTGTTCCGGCGCAAGGTGGGCGAGGTGAAGGCGGTCGACAACATCTCTTTCACCATCCACGAGGGCGAGACGCTGGGACTTGTCGGCGAGTCCGGTTGTGGCAAGTCGACCGCCGGCCGGGCGATCCTGCGCCTTTACGACATTACCGACGGGGTCGTGCGCATCGACGGCCAGGACATCTCGGACGCCAGGGGCGAGGCGCTGCGCCGGATGCGGCCGAAGATGCAGATGGTGTTTCAGGATCCGCAGGCCTCGCTCAACCCGCGCATGACCGTCGCCGGCATCATCGGCGAGCCCCTGGACGAACACGCGCGGCTGTCGCGGCGCGAACGGCTCGAGCGGATCTACGAACTCATGGACGCCGTCGGGCTCAACCGCAATTTCGCGAACCGCTATCCGCACGAGTTCTCGGGCGGGCAGCGGCAGCGCATCGGCATCGCCCGCGCGCTGGCGCTGAACCCGAAGTTCATCGTCTGCGACGAACCGATCGCCGCGCTCGACGTCTCGATCCAGGCACAGGTCGTCAACCTTCTTGAGGACCTGCAGGAGCGCTTCGGCCTCACCTACCTTTTCATCAGCCACGATCTGTCGATGGTCCGGCATATCGCCAACCGCGTCGCCGTCATGTATCTTGGCAAGATCGTCGAGCTTGGCCCGCGCGACGCGCTGTATTCCGAGCCCCTGCACCCCTACACGCAGGCGCTTCTGTCCGCGGTCCCCGAGCCCGATCCCGACCACGAGGCGCGTCGGCAGCGGATCATCCTGACGGGCGACGTTCCTTCGCCGTCGAACCCGCCCAAGGGCTGCAATTTCTGCACGCGGTGTCCGCGCGTCATGCCGGTCTGCCGAGAGGAAGAACCCGATTTCCGAGAGGTGGCGCCAGGACGCTTCGTTGCCTGCCACCTGTTCACCGAGGAAACCGACAAGAAGACCGCCGGGCAGGCGGCTACCGAGGCATCCGAGCAAGTCCAACAAGGAGAGTGACATGAATATCAGACACCTGCTCTTGGGCGCGGCCGCGTCCCTGGCGCTTGCGCCGGCGGCTTTCGCCGAACGCGGCGCCGACGGCCACGTTTCCATCATCTACTGGCAGGCACCCTCGATCCTGAACCCGTTCCTGTCGGGCGGCACCAAGGACATCGAGGCGGCAAGCCTCGTGATCGAGCCGCTTGCCCGCTACGACCAGGACGGCAACATGGTGCCCTGGCTGGCCGAGGAGATCCCCACCGTCGAGAACGGCGGCGTCGCTTCGGACCTGACCTCGATCACCTGGAAGCTGAAGCCGGGGCTCGTGTGGTCGGACGGGTCGCCCGTCACGGCCGAGGACGTGAAGTTCACCGCCGACTACTGCATGAACGAGGAGATGGGCTGTGCCCAGGGGTCCAAGTTCCAGGGCGTCAAGTCGGTCGAGGTTGTCGACGAGCTGACCGTCAAGGTCACGTTCGAAGGGCCCAAGCCCTTCCCCTATGGCCCGTTCGTGGGCGCCCAGTCGCCAATCATCCAGAAGGCGCAGTTCGAGAACTGCACCGGCGCCAAGGCGCCGTCGTGCACCGATGCGAACTTCGGGCCGATCGGCACCGGGCCCTTCCGCGTGACCGAGTTCCGCCCCAACGACGTCATCCAGATGGAGGCGAACCCGAACTACCGCGATCCGAACAAGCCGGCCTTCGCGACGCTGACCTTCAAGGGCGGTGGCGATGCGGCGGCCGCGGGGCGCGCGGTGCTTGAAACGGGCGAGTTCGACTATGCCTGGAACCTTCAGCTGGCGCCGGATGTGCTCGCCAACATGGAGGCAGCAGGGAAGGGCAAGGTGGTCGCCGGCTTCGGCACGCTGGTCGAGCGGATCATGGTCAACCTGACCGATCCGTCGCCGAACCTGCCCGAGGGCGAGCGGTCGACCCGCAAGCATCCGCACCCGTTCCTTTCCGATCCCCAGGTGCGCGAGGCGCTGTCGCTGGCCATCGACCGTCAGCTCCTGACCGAGATCGGCTACGGCCAGGCGGGCCGGCCGACCTGCAACGTCCTGCCGGCGCCGGCGATCTACGCCTCGGACGTGAACGACAGCTGCCTCGTTCAGGACATCGAGCGGGCGAAGAAGATCCTCGAGGCCGACGGCTGGGTCGACACGAACGGCGACGGCGTGCGCGAGCGTGACGGTGTCGAACTGCGCATCCTCTACCAGACCTCGACCAACGCCGTTCGCCAGGACTTCCAGGCGCTCATCAAGCAGTGGTGGGCCGAGATCGGCGTCGCCACCGAGCTTCGCAACATCGACGCGAGCGTCTTCTTCGGCGGCGATCCGGGCAGCCCGGACACCTTCCAGAAGTTCTACGCCGACGTCGAGATGTATGCGAACAACTTCGATGGCACCGACCCCGAGGCCTACATGGCCAACTGGCGCTGCGACAAGATCGCCAGCCCGGAAACCCAGTGGCAGGGCGAGAACGTGCCGCGCTTCTGCAACGCCGCGTATGACGCGCTGACGGATGCCATGGCGCGGACGGCTTCGATCGAGAAGCGGGCCGAACTGGCGAAGATGATGAACGACATCCTCATGCAGAACCACATCATGATCCCGCTCGTCGATCGTGGTCGCGTCTCGGCCCATTCGAACACGCTGGGCGGCGTTGTCCTGAACACCTGGGACAGCGAGCTGTGGAACGCGGCCGACTGGTATCGCATCAAGTGATCTGACCGGCTTCAGAACCCGCGGTGTCCCGGCCCTTGCCGGGGCACCGCTCAACCCGAGGAATGAACCGAGGCGTCCCTGAGATGTTCAACTACACCATCCGCCGTCTTGCCCTGGCCGTGCCGACCCTTCTGTTCATTTCTCTCATCATCTTTCTTGTCGTGACACTGGCGCCATCCGACCCGACGGCGAACCTGCCGTTGTCGATCCCGTCCGAGGTCCGCCAGCAGATCCGCGAGGCGCTGGGCCTCGGCGAGCCGGTGCACATCCGCTACCTCCTCTGGCTCGAGCAGTTCTTCTGGAACGAGCCGCGCCATCTTCTTGAAGAGGCCTTCGGCTGGAACCTCGGGGCGGGCGACGAGCCGCGCATCCTGTCGTGGCAGACGCGCTCGCCGGTCGTCGACCTTATCCTCGAGCGGCTGCCGCAGACCCTGTGGGTGGTCGGCTCGGCCTATGTCGTCGGCGTCCTCATCGCCTTGCCGATCGGCATCATCTCTGCCTATCGGCAGTATTCGTGGTTCGATCAACTCGGCACCTTCATCTCGATGATCGGTTTTTCGGTGCCGACCTTCTTCACCGGCGTGCTTCTGATCGTCATCTTCTCGGTGAAGCTGGGCTGGTTCCCGTCGATCTACGACACCACCCACAAGGTGACGGATTTCTCGTCGTTCATGTTTCAGGTCAGGCAGATGGTCATGCCGGTGTCGGTGCTGGCGCTCTACAACGCGGCACAGATCAGCCGGTTCATGCGGGCCTCGATGCTGGACAACCTGAACCAGGACTACGTGCGCACCGCCCGCGCGAAGGGCCTGACCGAGCGGGTGGTCGTCCTGATCCACGTCCTGCGCAACTCGCTCATCCCCGTGGTGACGGTCATCGCGCTCGGGGTGCCGACGGTCTTCGGCGGCGCCATCATTACCGAGCAGGTCTTCAAGGTGAACGGGCTTGGCCAGCTTCTCATCATCGCCATTCAGGGCGGGGATGTGCCGACCGTGCAGACGCTTACCTTCATCTTCGCCGTGCTGATCGTCCTCTTCAACCTGATCGCCGACATCCTTTACGGCATTCTCGACCCGAGGATCCGCTATGACTGACACGATGCCTTCCAACGCCGAGCTCGAGGCCATCCGTCCGCCGCGAAGCCAGTGGTGGGACGTCTGGGATCAGTTCAAGACGCACAAGGGGGCGCTTCTGGGCGCGGGCTTCTTCGTGCTTGTGATCCTGGCGGTGGTCGCGGGGCCGTTTCTCTGGCATATCGACCCGACCTACATCGACATCCGGGCGCGCAATCAGGGGCCAAGCCTGGCCCACCCGTTCGGCACCGATCAGCTGGGGCGGGATACGTTCGCGCGCATGCTTGCCGGCGGGCGGGTGTCGGTCGCCGTGGGCGTGACAGCGATGCTTCTGTCGCTGGTGCTCGGGACCGCCGTCGGGGTGCTCGCGGGCTATTTCAAGCGGTTGGACGGCCCGCTGATGCGCCTTACCGATCTCTTTCTGGCGCTGCCGCTCCTGCCTCTTCTTCTGGTCATCATCATGCTGTTCCGCGACACGCTGCGGGCGGCCTTCGGGCCCGAGGGCGGGATCTTCATCCTCATCGTCTTCGTGATCGGCATCACGAGCTGGATGCAGACGGCGCGGATCGTCCGCGGTGACGTGTTGGCCCTCAAGGAACGCGAGTTCGTTCTGGCGGCGCGGTCGATCGGTACGCCGCCGCGACGGATGATCCGCCGCCACATCCTGCCGAATGTCCTGTCGCCCATCATGGTGTCCGCGACGCTGGGCATCGCGAACGCCATCATCACGGAATCGGCGCTGTCTTTCCTTGGGCTTGGCTTCCCCTCGGATTTTCCGACCTGGGGCCGGCTTCTCTTCGACGCGACCGACTATCTGCAGCAATACCCCGAGCGGGTGCTCTGGCCGGGTCTTGCCATCTCGCTGACGGTGTTGTCGGTGAACTACATCGGCGACGGGCTTCGCGACGCGCTCGATCCGCGGATCCGCGGCCGCTGAAGGGCCACCCGGCGGCCGACGGGCGCGGCAAGGGGAAGTCCCGGCGCCGGGCGGCCGGCGTCGCGTCTGCGCCCTTGCGGCGAACCTTTCCGTCTAGTGGCCGCCGCGCTCGAGCCGGCGGCGGGTCAACGTGATGACGGCCCAGACCACGAGGACGACGGGCAGCACCGTGATGGCCGTCAGATGGGCCTTGTCGAGGCCAAGGGCCTTCCCGGCGTAGGGGTAGAGCGCATAGCTCACCAGGTTCACGGCGTAGTAGCTGAGCGCGATGATGGAAAAGCCCTCGACCGTGTGCTGAAGACGCAGTTGCAGCTCGGCGCGGCGGTTCATGGTGGCCAGAAGTTCCTGGTTCTGTTCCGAACGCTCGACCTCGACCCGGGTGCCCAGAAGATCGCCGGCGCGTTTCGCGCGAAGCGCCAGGGCCTCGAGCCGTTCGGCGCTCGAGAGGCAGGTCCGCATCGCAGGTTCGAAACGGCGCACCATGAATTCCCGGATGGTCTGCCGGCCCTGAAAGCTCTGCTCGCGCAGCATGGCGATCCGTTCGCGAACGATTTCGGCATAGGCCTTCGTGGCGCTGAAGCGATAGGCCGTGGTGGCGACGCGGTTCTCGATCTCGGACGCGATGTCGAGAAGGGCGTCGAGCGTTTCATTGGCCGGCGTGGCCTTGTCGTTCATGCGCGCCACGTGCTCGGCCAGGATGACGTCGAGGCGGTTGACCATGTCGGCGGCCGCCCGCGCCTTCGGCAGGGCCAGCAGCGCCATGGACTTGTAGGCCTCGATCTCGAGAAGCCTCTGCACGATGCGCCCCAGCCGCCTGTCGCTTGTGCCTTCGCGCACGAAGACAGCGAAGCGGATGTGTCCCGACGGGTCCACCATGAAGTCGGTCGCCACGACGGCCGAAGCGTCGTTCACCCGCGAAATGGCCAGGTTTTCGGGCGAGAACCACGTGCCGACCCGCTCGGCCAGCGCCTCGACGTCGCCCTCGGCGACCGGCTCGACCCTGACGAAGGCCGAGGTGAGCCGCTTTCCGGGCGCCCGGGCAAGCCATTCCGCGGGCAAGACCTCGTAGGCGGTCGGGTCGAACGGGCGCTCGGCCACGCCGTCGACGAAAACGGTGTAGGTCGTGAACTCGGTATGGTTTTCCCAGATCAGGAAGTGTCGGCCGACCGGTCCCGAGTAGTGGTCGGCGTCCTCGGGCGGGTGCGGGGCGCCGAAACGGTTCAGGAACTCAAGGAGGTGGGCGCGGTCCTCGGCGCGATCCCGGTTGGCGGCGTCCCGCGGTTTCTTGAGCGCCACGAAGACGGCATGGCAGGGCGCGCGCAGGATCGGCGCGGGCCGCGCGTGCAGTTCGTTTGCGACCATGTAGCGAAGCGGGTGGTCAAGGCTTTCGGTCGTCATTCTCCGGTCCCTCGTTCTCCGGTCGCTCGTCCTCGGTGGCCATCGGCCCGGCCAGCGTCGGGGCCATATTGCATTCTTCCGGGGGTGTTGTCTTCCCAGGCCGTCGGGCCGAATTGCCCCGCCCGC
>RFGD01000254.1 GCA_003696705.1 Alphaproteobacteria bacterium
CCCGAAACCCGGAGCCATCGCACCGTGTCTGCCTCTGACCCCGTCGCCGCGCCCGTCCGAGAGAGCCTGCTTGCCCGGCTGCGCGCCGATCCGGCCTCTCCTTTGGGGGCGATCGCGGCCTTCCTGCTGCCGACGCTTCTGATCTATGCGGCCTTCACCGCCTGGCCGGTCTTGCGCACGCTCTACAACACCACCCATCTCATCGTGCCCAACCGCGCGCCCGAATGGGTGGGCTTCACCCACTACGCCGCGCTCTGGACCGACACGATCTTCTGGAAGGCTGTCTGGAACACGCTGACCTGGGCCACGGTCGCGCCGGTGCTCGAGGTGACGATCGCCACGCTTCTCGCGCTCGCGCTATACGCCAAGGTGCCCTTCGCGCGGTTCCTGCGCATCGCCTGGTTCACGCCGGTGCTGATGTCCTATGTCGTGGTCGGCATCCTGTGGACCTGGATCTACAATTTCGAATGGGGCGCGGTGAACACGCTGCTGCGCGCCGTGGGCCTCGACGCATGGGCGCGGCCCTGGCTCGGCCATCCCGACACGGCGCTGCCGGCGCTGATCTTCGTGACCACATGGATGTGGACCGGCTTCAACATGGTGGTCATTCTCGCCGCCATGTCCTCGCTGCCCGAGGAGGTGCTGGAGGCCGCCGAGCTCGACAATTGCGGCTGGTTGGCCAAGCTGTGGTTCATCATCCTGCCGCTGATCCGGCCGACGCTTCTGAACCTGATCGTGCTCAGCTTCATCGGCAAGATGAAGGTCTTCGATCTGGTCTGGGTGACGACCCAGGGCAACCCGCTCTGGGCGACCGAGACGGTCTCGACCTATGTCTACAAACGCGCCTTCCAATGGTCGACCTTCGATCTGGGCTACCCCTCCACCATCGCGGTGGTGTGGTTCGTCATCGTGATCCTGGGCGTGATCGGGCTGACGGCGCTCTTCCGCCAGCGAGAAAGGCTCGAATACTGATGGCCCGTTCCGACCGCGCCCGCCTGTCGCCCGCCGCGCTGCGGATGACCGCGCTCTTGCTCTTGATCGCGCTTTATACCGCCTATTCGGCGGGGCCCTTCGTCTGGGTCGCGATGATGTCGCTGCGCACCACGACCGAGATCGCGGCAAGCCCCTATGGCCTGCCCTGGCCCGCCCACCCCGAGAAATTCGCCGCCGCCTGGTTCGACAGCAATTACGACACCTATTTCGCCAATTCGGTCGGCATCGTCCTGGCGGCCGTCGCGATCCTGACGGTGGTCGGCGCCATGGCCGCCCATGCCTTTGCTCGCTACCGCTTTCGCTTCAAGGGGCTGATCTATTTCGTGATCTTCTCGACCATCATCTTTCCGCCCCAGGTCACGGTGATCGGCCTGTTCCAGACGATGGTGGAGTTCGGGCTCTACAACAGCCGCGTGGGGCTGGTGCTCGTCTATGTGGCGATCCAGCTGCCGATCACGATCTACATCCTCGAGGCCTTCTTCGCCCGCATTCCGCGCGACCTGTTCGAGGCGGCGCGGATCGACGGCTATGGCGAATGGGCGATCTTCTGGCGCATCTCGATGCCGGTGGCGCTGCCGGCCATTTCGACCACGGTGATCCTCAACACGATCCTTTTGTGGAACGAATTCCTCTATGCGGTCGTGCTGATCACCGACGACGACAAGCGCACCCTGCCGCTCGGCGTTCTGCGCTTCCTCGGCGATCAGCTCGAGGACGTGGGCATGATCGCCACGGGGCTGATGATCGCGATCGTGCCGGTGGTGCTGATCTACGTGTTCTTCTCCGAGCGGCTGATCCAAGGGATGACCGCCGGGGCCGTGAAATAGGAAATCTTCGATGGCAGTGGTGAAACTTGAAGACGTCGGCAAGCTCTACGGGGGCGTTCGCGCGGTGCGCGACGTGAACATCACCGTGGAGGACGGAGAGTTCATGGTGCTGCTCGGCCCCTCGGGCTGCGGCAAGTCCACGACGCTCAGGATGATCGCGGGGCTCGAGACGATTTCCGAAGGCGAGCTCACCATCGACGGGCGGCGCATGAACGAGGTGCCTGCGCGCGACCGCGACATCGCCATGGTGTTCCAGTCCTATGCGCTCTACCCGCACATGAGCGTGCGCGACAATCTCGGTTTCGGCCTCAAGCGCCGGCAGAAGGATCGCGCGCTGGTCGCGCGCCGGGTCGCCGAGGTGGCCGAAGCGATCGGGCTCACGCCCTATCTCGACCGCAAGCCGCATGCGCTGTCGGGCGGCCAGCGTCAGCGCGTTGCCCTTGGCCGGGCCATCGTGCGCGACCCCAAGGTGTTCCTGTTCGACGAGCCGCTGTCCAATCTCGACGCCGCGCTGCGCGTGTCCACCCGGGCCGAACTGGTCCGGCTGCATCGCGAGCTGGGCGCGACCATGATCTACGTCACCCACGATCAGGTCGAGGCGATGACCATGGGCGACCGGGTCTGCATCATGGACCACGGCGAGGTCGCCCAGATCGGCACGCCGATGGAGGTCTACCTCAACCCCGCCAATACCTTCGTCGCGGCCTTCCTCGGCAATCCGCCGATGAACCTGATGCCCGCGACCGCGGCCGAGGGCGCCCTGCGCACCGGCACCGGGCAGGCGCCGATTGCGGGCCTGTCGCCGGGGCGGCGCGTCACGCTGGGGGTGCGGCCCGAGGATCTGGCCGTGACCGACGATCCCGCCCGGGCGCTGGTCTCGGGGCGGGTCACGCAGGTCGAGGCGCTGGGGGCCGAGACCCTGATCCATGTGGCGACCGGCGACGAGAAGCCGGTGATCCTGCGCAGCGGACGGGCCGCACAGGCCCGGCTCGACGAAACGCTGCACCTCGCGGCCGATCCGGCCGCCCTGCGCCTTTTCGACATCGAGACCGGCCGCGCCATTTCAAGGGAGATGTGACATGCGCTATTCCGACAAGCTGACCGCCGCGCGGACGATCGCCCGCCCCGCGCCCGAGCACATCGCGGCCTTCGCGGACGCGCCGGTGGGCAATATCGTCGATGCGCTTGGCCGGTCCGGGGCGATGGCGGCGCAGGTCAAGCCGATCACGCCGGCGCGGCGCTTCTGCGGCGCGGCGCTGCCGGTCGATGCGGGACCTTGCGACAACCTGGCGCCATGGGCGGCGTTGCGGCTGGCGCGGCCGGGCGACGTCATGGTGATCGCCACCGGCGGCCACTTGGGCCATTCGGTTGCGGGCGACATCCTGATGGGCATGGCCGCGAATGCCGGGCTTGCCGCCATCGTCACCGATGGCGTCGTGCGCGATCTTTCGGGCGCGGCGGCGGCCGGCATCCCGGTCTTTGCCGCGGGCCTTTCGCCGAATTCGCCGCAGAAGGACGGCCCCGGCCGGGTCGGCCTGCCGATCACCTGCGCGGGCGTTACCGTCGCCGCGGGCGACATCGTCTGCGGCGACGAGGACGGGGTGGTGGTGATCCCCGCGGCCCGCATCGCCGAGGCGCGCGCCGCGCTCGCCGCCGTGCGCGACAAGGAAGCCGCGATGGAGGCCGCCGTGCGCGCCGGGGCCAAGGCACCCGTTTGGCTCGCCGATCTGCCGCTCGACGATCTGTTCACCTTCACCGACTGAGGCACGCCATGGCCGAAAGCGCGCCACTCACCGTCTTCTACAACTCGCTCGGCACGCCGCAGATGTATGACCTGATCCGGGCCGAGCTGCGCCCGGGGATGCAACTGGTGACGCTTGAGACCGATGACGACGACGAACGCCGCGCGAAGATCGCCGCGGCCGATGTCGCCATCATCGCCGCCAAGCCGCTCGACCCTTCGGTGCTGGCGGCGGCGGGTCGCCTGCGGCTCGTCCATCACCAGGGGGTGGGATATCACGACACGGTGCCCGTGGACGCGCTGGCCGCGCGCGGCATCCGCCTGGCTCTCACGCCCGAGGGGACCACGATCGGGGTGGCCGAACATGCGGTGTTGCTGGCGCTCGGCGCGGCGCGGCGCGCGGCCTTCGCCGATACCGAGCTCAGGCAGGGGCGCTGGCATGTGAACGCGCTGCGCCCGGTCTCGGTCGAGCTTTACGACAAGACGGTGTCCTTCATCGGCTTCGGCCGGATCGGGCAGGAGGCCGCCCGCCGCTTTGCCGCCTTCGGCTGCCGCTGCCTGTTCTTCGATCCCGCGGTCGAGGCCGCGCCGGACCTGCCCGCGCGCAAGGTCGGCTTCGGCGAGGCCGTGGCCGAGGCGCAGATCCTGTCGCTGCATCTGCCGCTGTCGGACGCGACGCGCCATCTGATCTCGGCCGAGGTGATCGGGCGGATGCGGGCGGATGCGATCCTCGTCAACACCGCGCGCGGCGGGCTGGTGGACGACGCCGCACTTGCCCGCGCGCTGGCCGAGGGGCGCATCCTTGCGGCAGGTCTCGACACCTTCGAGGGCGAGCCCATCGGTGCCGATCACCCGTTCTGCGGCCTGCCCAACGTCTTTCTGACACCCCATATCGCCGCCGGTACCCGCGACGCGATGCGCCACAAGATGCGCGCGCTGTGCGACAATCTCGATCGCTTCCGCAGCGGCGCGCCGCTCGCCAACGAGGTGGAGCTCGCCCCTTGATCGTCGACACGCATGTCCATGTGCTCGATCCCGCGCGCTTTCCCTATCCGCAGGCGACGCGCGGCTACCGGCCACGCCCGGAGGAAACCGGCACGCTGCCCGATCTTCTGGCCCTTCTCGACGCCCATGACGTGGCCGGCGCGGTCGCGGTGGCGGCCAGCGTCTATGGGTCCGACAACAGCAGTCTTCACGCGTTGCACGCCGCCGCCCCTGGTCGGTTGCGGCTGGTGCTGGCCTGCGATCCGGACAGCCCCGACACCCTGGCCGCCGAGGCCGCGCGGCCCGGTGTCGTCGGCATCCGCCTGAACCTGACCGACGATCGCAGGCTCGACGATCCCGCCCGGCTTGGCGCCTTGCTCGACGTGGCACAGGAGGCGGGGCTTGTCGTCTGTCTTCAGGCGGCGCCCGCGACGGCGGCAGGACTTCTGGCCGGGCGCGACCGGCTGCGGGTGGTGCTCGACCATCTGGGCCGCCCCGACCTCGCCGGTGGCGCGGCGGCGCTGCGCGATCTCGCCCGGCGCCCCCGCACCTGGCTGAAGCTGTCGGGCGGGTTTCGCCTCGCGCCCGGCCTCTGGCCCGAACCCGCGCCCGAGCACCGCGCACTGGTTGCGACCTGGCCCGCCGAGCGGTTGATCTGGGGCTCGGACTGGCCCTTCATCAACCTCGCCCGGCCCCGCCCGGCCTATGGCGACTGCCTTTCCTGGGCCGCCGCCCTGATCGGCGCGCGGGCCGAGGTCGATCCGGGCGCAAACGCGCGCGCACTCTTCGGGTGGAGGCCATGACGGCGCCCTTGCGCGTGGGGCTGGTGGGGGCGGGCATGGTGGCCGCGCATCATGTCGCGGCTTGGGCCGCCTGCCCAAGCGCCCGACTGGTTGGCGTGGCCGATCCCGACATCGCCCGCGCCCACGCCCGCGCGCCCGACGGAGCACGCGCCTTCAAAAGCCTTGCCGAGATGATCGCGGCCTGCGAACCCGACGCGGTGGACATCGCCTCGCCGCCGCCCACCCATGCCGCCCTGATCGCCGAGGCCCAGGCGGCGGGGCTGCATGTGCTGTGCCAGAAGCCGCTGGCGCCAGATGCTAAGACCGCCCGCGCTATCGAGGCCGCGCTGCGCCCCGCGTCGCGCGTCATGCTGCACGAGAACTGGCGCTGGCGCCCGCCCTATCAGGCGCTGAAACAGGCACTGGAAGCGGGCCTTGTCCCGCGACCGGCGCGCGTCGCCTTCGAGGTGGCGAGCGCCGGGTTGCTGCCGGATGCCGAAGGCCGCCTACCGGCGCTGGTCCGCCAGCCCTTCATGGCCCGCCTGCCGAGGCTGCTGGTGTTCGAGCTGATGATCCACCACCTCGATGTGCTGCGGTTCCTGTTCGGCGAGATCGAGATCCTGTCCGCCCGGCTGGCCCGGCGCTGCGACGCCGTGGCGGGCGAGGACCGGGCCGAGATCGCGCTGACCGCCGGGGGCGTTGCCGTCACGCTTGCGGGCGATCTTGCCCGCCCCGGCGCGCCGCCCCTCCCGCGCGATCGGCTCTGGATGGACGGCACATTGCGCGTCGACGGATGGCGCCTTGCGTTGCCGGGCGCCCCCACGCGAAGCTGGGAGCACGTCGAGGGATACCAAACAAGCTACGATGCCACCATCGCCCATTTCGTCACCGCCTTGGCGCAGGATCTGCCCTTTGCCACCACTGTGGCGGACGGCCGGACCCTGCTCGAGCTTGTGGACGAAGTCTACCGGATCGCCGCCTGGACCGGCGCCCGATAGAAGAGCGCCGCAGCACACGGAGCATTCCGAGCATGGAAAGGCTGTTCTTTCAAGTTCAAGCTTAACGTGGGACTTGCCATTGCGCTTTTCTCACTATCAGCAAACATCAACCACCTCACCCCACCTTCGCCCCCCAGAACGACGTGTGATCCGCCGCGAAATACCCGTCTGCCGCGCGGAAATACCCCTGCAGTTCCACGGTATCGCCCGCGCTCAACGGCACGATGGTCTGCAGCCAGAGCGCGGTGGCGAGCGACTTGTGGGAGCTGGAGACTTCACCGAAGGAGCCCCTGATTTCGGTGGTGCCGTTTAGCATCAGCCGTCCACGCATCTGGGCCGAGGTGCTGGCATTGACCTTATAGAGCAGGCTCGCGCCTAACAGGTAGGTGCCGGCGACCGGCGCGGTGAAGAGGTTCGTCGTCGGGTCGAACGCGCCCTGGTCGTTGACCTCGACCGCGTTGATGCCGATCTTGGTCCAGGTGGTAAGCGCGACGTAGTTGTCGTAGTTGGTATAGGCCTTGAAGCGCGGGCTTTGCGGCTGCTCGACGATGCCGGTGGCGCGATCGACGGTCAGCGCGTCGCGCCAGGCGCTGCCGTCCGGGCTCACCTTAACGGTCAGGTCGTCGGAGCCGAGGAGGCCAAGCTCGGCCCGGCCGGAAAACCCCGACTGAAACAGAAAAGACAGAACCCCGGCAGCAGTTTCCTTGTTGAGGGTGACGCGAAGATCGCCGCTGCCGCCTTCGCCCGCGGCGAGCGCGGTCCAGAGCGCCCCATTCAGCTTGGCCGAAAACGGGTTGGCGGCATCGGCAGTCGTGCCGAGACCCAGCCGGGTGAGGCCTTGCAACGCATCCGGCGTGACGCCGATCCAAGCCGTGCCATCGAACACCAGCAGCACCGCCTCGTCCTCGATCCAGACCCGCCAGCCCGGTTGCGGGGACAGTCGCAGCCACGCCCCGCCAGAAAACAGCGCCACGTCACCGTGCCAGCCGGCCCATGCGCCGGTGGCACCGGTGGCCACGATGTAGCGATCACCTTCCGTCGGGCTCGGCGGTGGCGTTGTCAGATCCCGGTCCTTCACGGA
>RFGD01000255.1 GCA_003696705.1 Alphaproteobacteria bacterium
GACATCGAGGTGGCGGATGCGAGCCTCGAACACACGCCGGTCGCCGATGAGGGCGAGCCCTGCATCTGCCTTGCCGCGACCGACGCGCCGCTCAGGTTCCACGGCCTCATCCCGCGGCTGTTGCAGCCGATCTTCCGCATCTGACATGGGCGCGCCCGTCGCCATCCACTGGTTCCGCCACGATCTGCGGCTGGCCGACAACCCCGCGCTTTCCGCCGCCGCCGCCCGGGGCCGCGTGGTGCCGGTGGTGATCGACGACCCCGAGCTCGACGCCGCTCACCCGCCGGGCAGCGCCTTCGCCTGGTGGCGCGACCGGTCGCGCGCCGAGCTCGACCGCGCCTTGGGGGGCGCCCTGCGGGTTCTGCGCGGCGATCCGGCAACGGTTCTGGCCGATCTCGCGGCGCGGCGCGGCGCAAGCCTTGTTACCTGGACGCGCGCCTATGAGCCTTGGACGATCACCCGCGATGCCGCCGTCAAGGCGGCGCTCAAGGCGCGCGGGCTGACCGCTGAAAGCCACAAAGGCGCGCTCCTGTGGGAGCCATGGGAGACGCTCAAGCCCGACGGCACGCCCTACCGCGTCTTCACCCCCTTCTTCCGCCGCGGCTGCCTTGGCGCCGCCCCGCCGCGCCGCCCGCTGCCTGCCCCGCGGCTCGACCTCGTTCCGCGCGCAGAAGATGAGCCGGGCGTCATTCCGCGCACCGAGGCGCCGTGGGAGCGCAAGCTCGCCCGCCACTGGCAGATCGGCGAGGCGGCGGCGAAGGCGGCCCTCGCGCGTTTCGTCGAAGAGCGCCTCGCGGGCTATGCGAAGGGGCGCGACTTTCCCGCCCTTTCCCACACCTCGCGCCTCTCGCCGCATCTCGCGCATGGCGAGATCTCGCCGGGCGCCCTCTGGCACGCGGTCGAGGGCGCGGGGCCGGCGCAGGATGTGGCATCCTTCCGCGCCGAGCTCGGCTGGCGCGAGTTCTGCGCCCACCAGCTCTTCCACTTCCCCGATCTTCCCGAGGCGCCGCTCAGACCCGAATTCGCCGCCATGCCCTGGCGCGAGGACGCAGAGGCGTTGGCGGCCTGGCAGCAGGGGCGGACCGGCGTGCCGCTGGTCGATGCCGGCATGCGCGAGCTGTGGCAGACCGGTTTCATGCACAACCGGGTGCGAATGGTGGTGGCCTCGTTCCTTACCAAGAACCTGCTCATGGACTGGCGCGCGGGCGAGCGCTGGTTCGCCGATTGTCTGGTGGACCACAGCCCCGCCTCGAACGCCGCGAGCTGGCAGTGGGTGGCCGGCTCGGGGCTTGATGCGGCACCATACTTCCGCGTCTTCAACCCCGCCACCCAGGCCGCGAAGTTCGACCCCAAGGGCGCCTACATCCGCC
>RFGD01000256.1 GCA_003696705.1 Alphaproteobacteria bacterium
CCGTCGGTGCGGACCTCGATCCAGCCGCCGACCAGGTCCCGGTTCGGGCCGTCCTGGGTCAGTTCGATTTCGATCCAGTGGCCGGGGGCGGGGCCCGTGTTCTCGAGGATCTCGATGGGCGCGCGGCGGTTGACGACGACGATGTCGAGCCTTCCGTCCAGGTTCAGGTCCACAAGCGCCCCGCCGCGCCCGCGCGCGAGCGAGGCGATACCGGCCTTGTCGCCCGCCTCGGCGAAGCGCCCGTCGGGGCCTTGCAAGAGGAGGTTGTTCGGATCCTTCATCGCGCTGCCCGGCATGGCATCGACGTTGCCCTTGACGATCAGAAGGTCGTCCCGCCCGTCGTTGTTGACGTCGCCGAATTCGGCGTGCCAGCCGGTCGAGGGCCGCCCGTCGCCGCCGATGTAGGGGCGCTGGGCCGTTGTTCCACGGTCATAGGGGACGTTTCGGAAGTCCGGGCCGGTGGCTCCGTCGCGCAGCGCCTGAAGTTTCTGGTCGGCCATCGAGGTCAGGAAGACCTCGGGGATCGCATCGCCGTCAAGATCGCGGCTGGCAATGCCCATGCCCCAAAGCTCGTGCTTCTGCCAGCCGTCGTCCCTGCCATAGAGGCGCGGGACAGGTTCCATTGCCCAAAGCTGCTCGGCGCCGCCGCGAACGTAATAGTGACGGTCGTTCGAGATGCGCAGATCCTGTCGGCCGCGATGCCCCCAGTCGGAAAAGAGCATCGAAAGGGCGCAGTAGCCGGGCGCAAGGCGAAGGGGCGCGGGATACCGCCCGTCCCGCGGGCGGAACAGAAGATTGTCGTCGCAATGGCCGAAGGGGCCGTCGGGGGCGCGCCGGTCGACGTAGTTGCCGAAGGCCAGCGTGGGCAGGGTCGCGTCGCCTTCCCATGTGGCCGAAAAGGCCGTCGTCCAGTCAGCGGGGTCGAAGGCAAGTCCAAGCTCGGCGGTTGCATCCCTGAAACGGCAATTGCCCTGGCCCAGGAAAACGGCGTTCGTCCCGTCCCGAAGGATCACCAGATCGACGTGGTCGTCGGCGTCGAGGTGGAGCGGATAGGCGCCGATGACGCCCTTGATGGCCAGTTCGGGCGGTGTGTCGGCGACAAGCGAAAGGGCCTCGCCGGCGCCCGCGCGGTTGCGCACCAGCGTCAGCGGGGCACTCCCGCCGGCGGCCAGCACCTCGGGCATCCGGTCGCCGTCGCAGTCGAAGACCGCCGCCCCACCGCCGACGAAATGCGCCCAGCCGCCAACATAGGCGTGCGTGATGCCCGCCTCGGCGGCGCGATCGCGAAAGCGGGGGATCGGCGGGGCCTCGCCCGCGAAAAGGGGCCGGGGCCCGATGACCGGCGCCGATAGGAGGGCGCCGAGGGCAAGCGCCGCCCATGGTCCGTGCCTAGCGCGCATCGGCACCCTCCGCGGTCAACGCTTCCAGTGCGCGCTCGGTGACGCCCGAGACGGCCATCGCGGCCGCGCCCTGCGCCCACATCAGATCACCCCAGCGGTGGGTGCGTATCCGCGCGGGCGGTGCATCGACCTTGACGCTCCAGCGCCGCAGATCGGCCATGACATCGGCATTGCACAGGTGGTCCATGTTCAGCTGTTCGCCTGCCAGGATGATGAGTTCGGGGTCGAACAGGTTGACGATGTTGGAAAGGCCAAGGGCGAACATCCGGCCGGCGCGCCGGAAGATCGAACGCGCGGCCTCGTTGCCCTCGCGCGCGATCTCGTCGAGGCGCATGAGCCTTTCGACCGTGGTTGCGCCGCGCCACGAGGGCTCTGGCCCAAGGATGATGTCCGCCTCTCGGAGAAGCGCGTATTCGGCGACATAGGCTTCAAGGCAGCCCCGCTGCCCACAGCGACAGAGCGCCCCGTCGAGATGGACCTTCGTGTGGCCGAACTCGGCCCCGCAGCCGCGCGTGCCCCGGTAGAGCTCGTGATCGACGACGATGCCGAGCCCGACGCCCTGCTCGATGGTGACGACCACGAAATTCGCGACGCCCCGGCCGAAGCCGAACAGCTGCTCGGCCTTGGCCACGAGGTTGGCGTCGTTGTCGAGGAAGAAGGGCAGCGGGATCGCCGCTTCGAGGGCGTCGCGCAGCGCGACATTGCGCACCGCAAGGGACGGCGACCAGTGAACGAAGCCGCGACGGGCATCTACGAAGCCGGAAAGTCCGATGCCGACGCCCGAGAGGTCGTCAAGCCCCATCCCGTTGACGACCAGCCCGGCCACCAGCGCGTCATGGATGAGGCGCACCACCTCTCGGGGCTCGAGCGGGGTGGCCGGGATGTCCACCCGGTGTTCGCCGATGACCCGCCCCTCGAGGTCGCATATGCCGATCATCAGGCTTTCGTGGCCGATCTTCACGCCGGCGACCAGCCCGGCCTTGCCGCGCACCTTGAGCCCGACCGGCGGGCGTCCGCGGCGGGCGTCGTCGCCGTCGCTTTCCGAGGTCCACTCGACCTCCTCGATCAGGCCGGCGCGCATGAGTTCCTGGGTGATCGCCGTGACCGTCGCGGGGCTGATCCCCGTCTGCCGGGCAATCTCGACCCTGGGGATGCGGCCGGCCCGCTGGATGGCCGAGAAGACGGCTTTCCGGCCGGTTTGCCGCGTGTCCGAGTGTAGCTTGGCGGTGCGCTGGTTCACCGGCGGCCTCCCTTTCGATTAATTTTCATGACAGAAAAATTGTCCGAGCGCAACGCCGCCGTTTCGCGGCCGATACACGCTGTCTGCCGCACCAGCGCAGAAATTCCACCTCATGACGCAGAAATTAATTGGACAGAAAAAATTAATGATGCTACCAAAAATCCTGTTCAGGCGCGGGAGTCGTCTGGAACCGAGAAGTTCAGGGAGGAAAGCATGAAGCTATTCAGGATTCTGGGGGCCGCGGCGGTCGGCGCCATCATGGCGGGCGGTGCGCTGGCCCAGACGGTCGGCGTCAGCTGGTCGAACTTTCAGGAAGAGCGGTGGAAGACCGACGAGGCTGCCATCAAGGCCGCGCTCGAGGCGGCCGGCGCAACCTACATCTCGGCCGACGCGCAATCGTCCTCGGCCAAGCAGCTTTCGGACATCGAAAGCCTGATCGCGCAGGGCGTCGATGCGCTCATCATCCTGGCGCAGGACGCGTCCGCCATCAAGCCGGCGGTCGATGCCGCCGCGGACGAGGGCATCCCGGTCATCGCCTATGACCGTCTGATCGACGATCCCCGCGCCTTCTATCTGACGTTCGACAACAAGCAGGTCGGCCGCATCCAGGCGGCGATGGTCCTGCGCGAGGCGCCGTCGGGCAACTACGTGATGATCAAGGGCTCGCCCACCGACCCGAACGCCGACTTCCTCAGGGAAGGTCAGGGCGAGGTGCTTCAGGGTCCGATCCAGGCCGGATACATCAATATCGTGGCCGAGGCCTACACCGACGGCTGGCTGCCCGCCAACGCCCAGCGCAACATGGAGCAGATCCTGACCGCCAACGACAACAAGGTCGATGCGGTCGTCGCCTCGAACGACGGCACCGCCGGCGGCGTCGTTGCGGCGCTGATGGCTCAGGGCCTGGGCGGCATTCCGGTGTCCGGACAGGACGGCGACCATGCGGCGCTCAATCGCGTGGCGAAGGGCCTGCAGACCGTTTCGGTGTGGAAGGACGCGCGCGAACTCGGCCGCAACGCGGGCGAGATTGCGGTTGCACTTGCGAAGGGCGGCGACATGTCGACCATCGAGGGCGCCCAGCGCTGGGGCTCGCCGTCGGGCAACCAGATCTGGTCGAAGTTCCTGGCACCGCTTGCCATCACCGAGAACAACCTCTCGGTCGTCGTCGACGCGGGCTGGATCTCGAAGGACGAACTCTGCCAGGGCGTGACGAACGGCCCGGCTCCGTGCAACTGACCCAGGTTCGGGGACGCAGGGCGTCCCCCTGGACCAGAGTGGTGGCCCCGGCATTCTCGCCGGGGCCAGACCACCGGACCGGCCGCGGGGATGGCAGGGTCCGGAGACTTTGACGGGAAACCACGCTCATGACTGACACGACCGGTTCTCACGAGGTCGCGCGCCCGTCCGGGCTTCGCGCGCTCGAGCTGGACATGCGGCTTCTTGGCATGATCGGCGCGTTCGTCGCCGTCTGTCTGGTGTTCAACCTTCTGACGGACGGGCGCTTCCTGACGCCGCGCAACATCTTCAACCTGACGATCCAGACCGTATCGGTCGCCATCATGGCGACGGGCATGGTGTTCATCATCGTCACGCGGAACATCGATTTGTCCGTGGGCTCGCTTCTGGCCACGGCCTCGGCCGTCATGGCGATGACCCAGACCCTTGTGTTGCCGCACTGGCTTGGCCTCGGGCTCGAGCATCCGGCCATCATGCCCCTGACCATCGTCGTCGGGGTCATCGTGGGCGGGGCGATCGGCGCCTTTCACGGGTTCCTCGTGGGCTATCTCACCATTCCGGCCTTCATCGTCACGCTGGGGGGGCTTCTCGTCTGGCGCAACGTGGCCTGGTATCTGACGAACGGCCAGACGATCGGCCCGCTCGATTCCCGTTTCCAGCTTCTTGGCGGGATCAACGGGACGCTTGGCACGACCGCAAGCTGGGCCGTCGGCATCGTCGCGACCATCGCCGCGGTCTGGGCCATCTTCCAGGCCCGGGCGGCGCGTCGGGCGCACGGCTTTCCCCTGAAGCCGATGTGGGCCGAGGCTTCGATCGCCGGCATGGCGGCGGTCGCCATTCTGGGCTTCGTGGCCATCCTGAACGCCTACGAGGTGCCGGCGCGCAAGCTGAAGCGCCTGTTCGAGGCCCGGGGCGAGGTGATGCCGGAAGGCTACACGGCCGGCTACGGGATCCCTTATTCGGTGCTGCTTCTGGCGGTGATCGCCATCGTCATGACGGTGCTGGCGCGCCGGACGCGTCTTGGGCGCTACATCTTCGCGACGGGGGGCAACCCGGAGGCGGCCGAACTTTCGGGCATCAACACGCGGCTTCTGACGGTGAAGGTGTTCACGATCATGGGCATCCTTTGCGCGCTTTCGGCCGTGGTGGCCTCTGCGCGGCTCGGCTTTCACTCGAACGACATCGGCATCCTTGACGAACTGCGCGTGATCGCCGCCGCCGTGATCGGCGGGACAGCCCTTTCCGGCGGCATCGGCACGATCTATGGCGCCATCCTGGGCGCGCTGATCATGCAGTCGCTACAGTCCGGCATGGCGATGGTCGGCGTCGATGCGCCGTTTCAGAACATCGTCGTCGGCACCGTCCTGGTCGTCGCCGTTCTGGTCGACATCATCTATCGCAAGCGCATCGGGGGGAAAGTGTGATGAGCGCGGAGAAAGACAGGATCGAGGTGCCCCTCGTCGAGATGCGCGACATCTCGATCGCCTTCGGGGGCGTGAAGGCGGTCGACCATGTCTCGGTCGATCTCTATCCGGGCGAAGTGCACGGTCTTCTCGGCCACAACGGTGCCGGCAAGTCGACGCTGATCAAGATCCTCTCGGGCGCCTACCATGCCGATTCGGGCGAGATCTACATCCGCGGCGAGAAGGCGCGCATCGAGAACCCGCGTGACGCGCGGCGCTACAACATCGAGACGATCTACCAGACGCTGGCGCTTGCCGACAATCTCGATGCGGCGGCCAACCTCTTCCTCGGCCGAGAGATCACGACACCGCTCGGGTTCCTCGATGACGCCCGGATGGAGGCGGAAACGCGCAAGATCATGGCGCGGCTCAACCCGAACTTCCAGAAGCTGAAGGAGCCGGTGTCCGCGCTTTCCGGCGGGCAGCGCCAGTCGGTCGCCATCGCCCGCGCCGTGTATTTCGATGCGCGCATCCTCGTCATGGACGAGCCGACCGCCGCCCTTGGTCCGCACGAGACACAGATGGTCGCCGAGCTCATTCAGGAGCTGAAGCGCCAGGGGCTCGGGATCTTCCTCATCAGCCACGACATTCACGACGTCATGGCCCTGTGCGATCGGGCCAGCGTGATGAAGAACGGCAAGCTTGTCGGCACGGTGCGCATCGAGGACGTGACGGACGACGATCTTCTGTCCATGATCATCCTGGGCAAGAATCCCCTGGAGGTGGGGGCCGAGGCCTGAGGACACGCAACAGCAGTCGGGTAGCGGGATGAAAGGGCTCGGATTTTCGGCCAACCTGGGTTTTCTCTGGGCCGATCTACCGCTTCCCGACGCCATCAGGGCGGCCGCCCGCGCCGGCTTTGCGGCCGTCGAATGCCACTGGCCTTACGTTCATGACCCGGCCGACGTGCGCGCGGCGCTGGAGGAAACCGGCCTGCGCATGGTCTCGCTCAACACCGATCCCGGGGACCGGGCGGCGGGCGATTTCGGCCTTGCGGCCGTCGCCGGCCGCGAAGCCGAGGCGCGCCGCGCCATCGACGAGGCCGTCGACTATGCCCGCGCCATCGATGCCGAGGCCGTCCATGTCATGGCCGGGCGCGCGGAGGGCGACTATGCCCGCGGCCTGTTCGTCGAGGCGCTCGCCCATGCCTGTTACCGCGCCATCGGCCGAACGGTGCTGATCGAGCCCATCAACAGACAGGACGTGCCCGGCTATTTCCTGCATCGGGTCGAGGATGCGCTGTCCCTTCTTGCCGACGTCGGCGCGCCGAACCTGAAGATCATGTTCGATTTCTATCACGTTCAGCGAAGCCAGGGCGACGTCACGCGGCGCTTTCACGAGGCGCTGTCGCACATCGGTCATGTCCAGATCGCCGCGGTGCCCGACCGGGGCGTCCCGGATCACGGGGAACTCTCGTATGACCATGTGTTCCGCGTCCTCGGTGGCTCGGGCTATTCGGGCCTTGTCGGGGCCGAGTTCCGCCCGGACGGACGACCCGAGCAGGCTCTGCGGCGGATGCGCCGGCTTCAGCGAGGCGTCGCGGCGAAGGGGTCCGCGGGATAGCGCACGCCCTGAAGGTAAAGGCCGTCCGGAGGCGCGACCGGGCCGCAGGCGGCGCGATCGCGCGCCTCGAGGGCGCGGCGCACGTCGTCGGGGTCCCAGGCACCGGCACCGACGCGTTCGAGCGTGCCGACGAAGCTGCGCACTTGGTTGTGCAAGAAGCTTCTGGCCCTGACGTGGATACGAAACTCGTCGCCATGGGGGATCGCGACCTGTTCGATCCTGATCTCGTCAACGGTCTTCACGGGGGACGCGGCCTGACAGATCGAGGCGCGAAAGGTCGTGAAGTCGTGCCGTCCGACAAGGTGGGCCGCGCCCTTGCGCATCGCCTGAAGGTCAAGTCGGTGCGGCACGCGCCAGACGTGCCCGCGTTCGAGCGTCACGGGCGCGCGGCGCGACACCAGCCGGTAGACGTAGGACCGCTCGACGGCCGAAAAGCGCGCGTGGAAGTCGTCCGGCACGCGCGCGGCCGCAAGCACGGCGACGGGCGCCGGGCGCAGATGGTGATTCAGCGCCTGCATGAGCCGGAACGGATCCCACTCGCGCATGAGATCGGCATGGGCAACCTGCCCGGTCGCATGCACGCCGGCGTCGGTCCGGCCGGCGGCGGCAATCGATGGCACGTCGGGCTCGAGCACGGCCAGGGCCGCTTCGAGCGCGCCTTGCACGGACGGCAGGCCCGTCTGACGCTGCCAGCCGTGAAAGGGGCCGCCGTCATATTCGATCTTGAGGGCAAAACGCGCCATTCCGCGCAGATAGCAAGGCCCTGCCACCTACACAAGGCGTTGCCCAGCCCATATCTTTCACCGGACGAGGAGGCAGGATGGCGGGCATCGCGGACATCGCCGACGGGCTTTTGCAGGGGATCGAGGATGCGGGGGCCCGCGTCTCGGAGGCGCTGTTCGAACCGGTCGTCCGGCTTGGCGTCACGGGTCTGTCGCGGGCCGGCAAGACGGTCTTCATCACCTCGTTGGTGGCCAATCTCATCGATCGGGGGCGGATGACTGGGCTTCGCGCCGCGGCCGAGGGGCGGATCCGCGCGGCCTACCTCGAGCCGCAGCCCGACGATACGGTGCCGCGGTTCGACTACGAGGCGCATCTTGACGCCCTGGTCGGGCCCGACCCGAAATGGCCCGCCTCCACGCGTTCGATCTCCGAGCTTCGCCTCTCCCTGCGGATCGCGCCACGCGGGCTGTGGGGGGCCGTGGCGGGTGCCAGGACCGTGCACATCGACATCGTCGACTATCCGGGGGAATGGCTTCTCGACCTTGGGCTCATGGACCGGGATTTCGCGGGCTGGTCGGCGGCTGTGCTCGACCGCGCGCGCGGACGCGACGCGGCGGCGCGCTACCTGGCGCTTGCCACGCAGATTGACGGGGCCGGACCCGTCGACGAGCCGGCCGCCGCCGAACTGGCCGCCGCCTGGACGGATTACCTGCGCGCGTTGCGCGAGGCCGGCCTTTCCGACTGCACGCCGGGGCGCTTTCTTCTGCCGGGGGATCTGGCCGGTGCGCCGGTCCTGACCTTCGGGCCGCTGCCGGCACCGGCGCGCGCGCCCGGCCGCCGGTCCATGTGGGCCGAGATGGCACGCCGTTTCGAGGCCTACAAGCGAGAGGTCGTGCGCCCCTTCTTTCGCGACCATTTCGCGCGGATCGATCGCCAGATCGTGCTGGCCGACGTCCTCGGCGCCATCCACCACGGCCCCGAGGCGCTCGAGGATCTCCGGCGGGCGCTGGCGACGACGCTGAAGGCGTTTCGGCCGGGCCGGAATTCGTGGCTGTTCGCGCTTCTGGGCCGGCGGGTCGAGCGCATCCTTTTCGCCGCGACGAAGGCCGACCACATCCACCACGTGCAGCATCCGCGGCTCGAGGCTCTGATGGCCGCGCTGGTGGCCGAGGCGCGGGCGCGTGCCGAGTTCTCGGGCGCCGAGACGGCCGCGATGGCCATTGCCGCCGTCCGCGCCACCGTCGAGGAAGAGCGGCGCCACCAGGGGGCCGTGCTTCCATGCGTGCGCGGTCGGCTGGAAGATGGGCGCCAGGCGGCCTTCTGGCCCGGCGAGCTGCCCGAGGACCCGGCCGCGCTTCTGTCACCGGCGCGCTCGGGGGCCGGGAAATGGCTGGCCGGCGACTACGAGATGATGAAATTCCTGCCGCAACCGCTCTCGCGCCGCGCCGGCGAGGGGCCGCCCCACATACGGCTCGACCGTGCGGCCGAGTTCCTGATCGGAGACAAGCTCGGATGACGCGAAAACCGGTCCTGTTCGAGCTCGATGGCGACGAGCCCATGCCGTCGGTGGCCGAAGCGCCGCCGCCCCCGGACGCGCAGGCGCAGAGCGGGCCGATGGGGCGGCTGGCCGCGCGGCGGTCGAGCCCCTGGGCGCGGCTGGTCCTTGGGGCGCTGTCGGCGCTAGTCCTTTTCCTGCTGTCTGTCTGGGCTTGGGACACGGTTACCGGGCTTCTGGCACGGAACCGCACGCTTGGGCTGGTGGCGCTGTGGCTTGTCGGCGCGGCGCTTCTCGGGCTTGCGTTGCTGACGCTTTCGGAAGCGCTCGGGTTTCTGCGCCTTCGGCGCATCGACCGATTGCGCGCCGAGGTGTCGGCGGCCTCGCTTACGGGTGACGTGGACCGGCTGCGCCCGGCGCTCGACGCGGTGGCGGCGCTCTACCGGGGGCGGCCCGAAATGCGATGGCACCTTGCCCGCTATCGCGAACGCGCACCCGAGATCGTCGACGGCCCCGGGCTTCTGGCGCTTGCCGAAGCCGAGTTGATGGCGCCCCTCGACCGGGCGGCCGAGGCGGCCGTCGAGAGGGCGGCGCGCAACGTCGCGGGGGCGACGGCGCTGATCCCCTTGCCGCTCGCCGATCTGGCAGTCGCCGTCCACCAGAACCTGTCGATGATCCGTGCCGTGGCCGAGATCTATGGCGGCCGGGCGGGGCTTCTGGGCAGCCGCCGGCTGGCCCGGGCGGTGGTGGCGAACATGCTGGCAACCGGGATCGTCTCGGCCGGCGACGACCTTCTGGGCTCGGTCGCCGGCGGCGGCGTCCTTTCACGACTGTCGCGCCGCTTCGGCGAGGGAGTCATCAACGGGGCGCTGACGGCGCGGGTCGGGGTTGCGGCAATGGATGTGGCGCGCCCCGTCCCCTTCGACCGGGGCGGCCGACCGCGGGTCTCGGTGCTCACGCGGCGGGCCTTGCGGGGGATGTTCCCGGGTGCGGATGGCGGGAAGGGCGCGCCGGGGCAGGGCGGCTGACACCGGGCGCGGCCCTGCGCCAATGCGCTGGACGACGCGCATGGCCGGCGCTATACAGCGCGGCATGTTCACACTCGGTCCAGGTCCACGAATTATCCGCCCGGCGCTCTGAGCCGAGGAGCGTCCGGGTAATGAAATCGCGGCCCGCCGCGTGATCGGCCCTGAATTCCCTGTTTTTTCGACCCAAGACGGAGCCATCGACGATGTGCGCCGATACCCCAGACCTGAAAGACACGGTCTTTCTGCCCGAAACCGACTTTCCGATGCGCGCCGGCCTTCCCAAGCGCGAACCGGGCTGGCTTGCCCGGTGGGAGGAGATGCGCCTTTACGACCGGCTGCGCGAGAAGTCGCGGGAAGAGGGGCGCAAGCCCTGGATCCTGCACGACGGCCCGCCCTATGCCAATGGACACCTCCACATCGGCCATGCGCTCAACAAGATCCTGAAGGACTTCTGCGTGCGTTCGCACCAGATGATGGGCTTTGATGCGCGCTATGTGCCGGGCTGGGACTGCCACGGGCTGCCCATCGAATGGAAGATCGAGGAACAGTATCGCGCCAAGGGCCGCTCGAAGGACGAGGTGCCGGTGCTCGAACTTCGTGCCGAGTGCCGGCGGTTCGCCGAGGGCTGGGTCGCCGTGCAGCGTGACGAGTTCAAGCGGCTTGGCGTCATCGGGAACTGGGACGATCCCTATCTCACGATGGACTTCCACGCCGAGGCCGTCATTGCCGACGAGTTCATGAAATTCCTCATGAACGGCACGCTCTACCAGGGCTCGAAGCCGGTCATGTGGTCGCCCGTCGAACGCACCGCGCTGGCCGAGGCCGAGGTCGAGTATCACGACCATGTCTCGCCGACGATCTGGGTGAAGTTCCCGATCATTGCGGGCGCCGAGGCCGATCTGGCCGGGGCGCATGTCGTGATCTGGACGACGACGCCCTGGACGATCCCGCAGAACCGGGCCGTCGCCTTCAACCCCGAGATCCGCTATGGCCTCTACGAAGTCACCGGCCGACCCGAAGAGTGCTGGGCCCGCATCGGCGACCGCTATGTCCTGGCCGACCGCCTTGCCGAGGAAACCCTTTCCCGGGCGCGCCTCGAACCGGGGATGTATCGCCGCCTGCGCGACGTCACGGCCGAGGAACTGGGCCGGCTTGTGCTGGCGCATCCGTTCCGTGGTCTCGAGGGGGCCGGCGGCGAGTGGGACTATGACGTGCCGATGCTGCCCGGCGAGCACGTCACCGAGGATGCCGGCACCGGTTTCGTCCACACGGCCCCGAGCCATGGCGATGACGACTATCAACTCGGGCTTCGCCACGGGCTCAGGATGACCCACAACGTCGAGGAAGACGGCACCTTCCGCCCCGACCTTCCGTTCTTCGGCGGGCTTGCCATCATCACGGCGAAAGGCAAGGAAGGGCCGGCCAACAATGCGGTCATCGACAAGCTCGTGGAGGCGGGCAAGCTCCTCGCGCGGGGGCGGCTCACGCATTCCTATCCGCATTCGTGGCGGTCCAAGGCGCCGGTGATCTACCGCAACACGCCCCAGTGGTTCGTGGCCATCGACCGCGAAGTGGCCGACGACAACGCCGAATTCGGCAAGACGATCCGCGAGCGCGCGCTCCATTCGATCGATCACCTTGTGACCTTCACACCGCCGCGGGGCAAGAACCGTCTCCGGTCGATGATCGAGAACCGGCCGGACTGGGTGTTGTCGCGCCAGCGTGCCTGGGGTGTGCCCCTGACCTGTTTCGTGAAGAAGGGGGCCCGGCCGGACGACCCGGAATTCCTGTTGCGCAACGAAGAGGTCAACGCCCGCATCCGTGACGCCTTCGAGAAGGAGGGCGCCGACGCCTGGTATGCCGAAGGCGCGAAGGAGCGCTTCCTCTCGGGCATTGTCAACCCCGAGGACTACGAGCAGGTGTTCGACATCCTCGACGTCTGGTTCGACTCGGGCTCGACCCATGCCTTCGTCCTGCGCGACCGGCCCGACGGGGCGCCCGACGGCATCGCGGATCTCTACCTCGAGGGCACGGATCAACACCGCGGATGGTTCCAGTCCTCGCTTCTCGAGGCTTGCGGCACCAAGGGACGCGCGCCCTATAGGGGTGTGCTCACGCACGGCTTCACCCTCGACGAAAAGGGCATGAAGATGTCCAAGTCGCTGGGCAATACCGTCGCGCCCGAGGATGTCATCCGCCAGTATGGCGCCGACATTCTGCGGCTCTGGGTCGCCCAGTCGGACTATACCGCCGACCTGCGCATCGGTCCCGAGATCCTCAAGGGCGTTGCCGACAGCTATCGGCGCTTGCGCAACACCATGCGCTTCATGCTTGGCAACCTGGCGGGCTTTTCGGACGCCGAACGGCTCGACCCGGCCGAAATGCCGGAGCTTGAGCGCTGGGTGCTGCACCGTCTGGCCGAGCTCGATCCGGTCGTGCGCAAGGGCTTCGAGGCCTACGACTTCCCGCGCGTCTGGCAGGCGCTGTTCAACTTCGCCACGACCGAGCTTTCCGCCTTCTATTTCGACATCCGCAAGGACGTCCTTTACTGCGACGATCCCGCAAGCACGCGCCGGCGCGCCGCGCGGACGGTCCTCGACATCCTGTTCCA
>RFGD01000257.1 GCA_003696705.1 Alphaproteobacteria bacterium
GCCATTTCTAGTGTCGCACGCGCAGAAAGGGAACGTGATGCTGACCGACCGGCCGAACACTCTTGTAGCGAAGCCCTGGTGCATGGCCTGGTGACGCGGTTCACCGGACGAAAGGCTCATGCGCCCCCGGAACTCAGCCGGGGGTTTTTTGTTGGCCCCGGGTTTTCAGGTTGGCAGCGACGAATGATGGAGACGAAACGATGACTCGTCAGATGACCGGTGCACAGATGGTCGTCCAGGCCCTGAAGGATCAGGGCGTCGATACCGTATTCGGCTATCCCGGCGGCGCCGTCCTTCCGATCTATGACGAGATCTTTCAGCAAAACGACATTCGCCACATCCTTGTGCGCCACGAACAGGGTGCCGTCCACGCGGCCGAGGGCTATGCCCGCTCGACGGGCAAGCCGGGCGTCGTCCTGGTCACGTCGGGACCCGGGGCGACCAATGCGGTCACAGGGCTGACCGACGCGCTGATGGACTCGATCCCCATCGTCGTTCTGACCGGCCAGGTGCCGACCTTCATGATCGGCACCGATGCGTTCCAGGAAGCCGATACCGTCGGCATCACCCGGCCCTGCACCAAGCACAACTGGCTGGTGAAGGAAACCGACCGCCTGGCCGAGACGATCCACCAGGCGTTTCACGTCGCCACCAACGGCCGCCCGGGCCCCGTCCTCATCGACATCCCGAAGGACGTCCAGTTCGCGACGGGCAAATACGTACCGCCCCGCGCGGCGCGCACGGATATCTACCGACCGCAGGTCAAGGGCGACATCAAGGCCATCACCCGCCTCGTCGAGCTGATCGAGAAGGCAGAGCGTCCGGTCTTCTATACCGGCGGCGGGGTCATCAACTCGGGGCCGGCGGCAAGCCAGCTCCTGCGCGAGCTGGTCGACGCCACCGGTTTTCCCATCACGTCCACGCTGATGGGGCTTGGCGCCTACCCCGGCTCGGGGCGGAACTGGCTCGGGATGCTCGGCATGCACGGGCTCTACGAGGCCAACATGGCCATGCACGATTGCGACCTCATGATCGCGATCGGGGCCCGTTTCGACGACCGCATCACGGGCCGCATCCAGGATTTCAGCCCGAAGTCGAAGAAGGCGCACATCGACATCGACCCCTCGTCGATCAACAAGGTCGTGCATGCCGATGTGCCCATCGTCGGCGACGTCGCGCATGTGCTCGAGGATCTCCTGCGCGTCTGGAAGTCCCGCGGGCGCAAGACCAATGCCGAGGCGCTGAAGAAATGGTGGGAACAGATCGACGGCTGGCGAAAGGTCGACTGCCTGCGCTACACGCCGTCCGACAAGACCATCAAGCCGCAATACGCGCTGCAGCGGCTCGAGGCGCTGACGAAGGGGCGCAACCGCTTCATCACGACCGAGGTCGGCCAGCACCAGATGTGGGCGGCCCAGTTCCTGACCTTCGACGAGCCCAACCGCTGGATGACCTCGGGCGGGCTTGGCACGATGGGCTATGGCCTGCCGGCCTCGATCGGGGTGCAGATTGCCCATCCCGACGCCTTGGTCATCAACGTCGCCGGCGAAGCCAGCTGGCTCATGAACATGCAGGAAATGGGCACGGCGGCGCAGTTCAACCTGCCGGTGAAGCAGTTCATCCTGAACAACGAGCGGCTTGGCATGGTGCGCCAGTGGCAACAGCTTCTGCACGGCGAACGCTACTCGCATTCCTGGTCCGAGGCGCTGCCGGACTTCGTCAAGCTGGCCGAGGCCTTCGGCGCCAAGGGGCTGGTCGTCAAGGATCCGGCCGACGTGGACGACGCCATCGTCGAAATGATCGAGCATGACGGCCCGGTCATTCTGGACTGCCTTGTCGAGAAGCACGAAAACTGCTTCCCGATGATCCCGTCGGGCGAACCGCACAACAAGATGCTTCTGGGGGACGCGGCCGCGACCGACGTCATCGGCGCCTCGGGCGCGGTCATGGTGTGAGGAAA
>RFGD01000258.1 GCA_003696705.1 Alphaproteobacteria bacterium
GAGCGGGACCGCGTGCATCCGGGCACCTCGAATGGGCGCGCGGGGGACCGCTTCGCGTCAGCGCTCTCAGGGTCGATACCGCTCGCGGACGGGCCATGGCCGAAGGGGAGATCGAGGCCGTGGCGGCCGAGCTCCGCCTCTCCGGCAGGATCGCTTCCGAGATCGACGACCTCGCGCCCGTGGGGACCGCGATGGGCAGAAGCATGGGCGGCCGGGCAGAGGCGACGGCGGCAGGCGCATTGTCGCTGCCCTCCGGCGCCTTCGATGTGGAGCTCTTGGCAACGGCGCGTGATCTTCGGACCGGTACGGCGGCGCTCGATGCCCTCCTCGGGGCCGAGGCGAGGCTCGAAGCTTCCCTGCGCCGAGACGCCGAGGGCATGGCGATCGACCGATTCCAGGTGGCCGCGGCCGATCTCGACCTCGACGGCCGGGGGCATCTGACCTCGGCCGGTGGGGCGTTCTCGGCGACGGCGCATATCGCCGATCTTGGCCGTGTTGCGCCCGGCGTTGCGGGCGAGGCCACGGCGACGCTGCGCGGGAAGGGGACGCCGGAGGGCTGGGACATCGAGGCATCCGCGGCCGGCCCCGGCGGGGCGTCGGCCACGGCTGCCGGGCGGGCCTTCCTGCCGGGCGGCCGGCATGATCTCGAGGTTGACGCGCGCTTTCCGCTTGCGCTCGTCGGCCGCCTGGTCGCGCCCCGTAGGCTGGGGGGCGAGGTTTCCGCGACGCTCCGCCTTCGGGGGCCGGCGATGCTCTCGGCCGTCTCGGGGAGGGCTGCGCTTCGGGACGGAAGCCTGTCGGCGCCGGCCCTGCGGCTGAGCCTGGAGGCGATCGAGGGGACGGCAAGCCTTTCGGAGGGCACCGCCAGAATCGCCGTCCGGGGCCGGGGGCGCGAAGGGGGACAACTGTCGCTTGGCGGGGATCTGAACATCGCCACCCCTAGCCTTCCGGCGTCGCTTCAGCTTGAACTGGACCGCCTTGTGGTGCGGGACCGGCTCTTGTTCGACACCGAAGCCACAGGCCGTCTGTCGGCAACGGGAAATCTTCTTCAACATATTGATATCACGGGGCGCATCGAACTTGGGAAAACCGAAGTCCGGATTGCCCCCGTCGGCGGCGGCGCGGCGCCCCTCCCTCCGCTTCGCCATGTCGGCGCACCCCCCGAAGTGCGTCGCACGCTTCGTTACGCCGGCGTCGACGAGAGAACCACGGAAAGCGCCCCCTTGCCCGTCGGCCTCGACATCGTGGTGGCCGCACCAAGGCTTTTTCTTCGCGGTTATGGCGTCGATGCCGAATTCGGAGGGCGTGTGCGGCTTGGGGGCACGCTTGGCGATGTCGTCCCCGCAGGGGGGTTCGACCTCGTGCGCGGGCGGCTCAGCATTCTCGGCCGCCGCTTCGATCTTCTCGAGGGGACGCTCCGCTCGCGAGGAAGCTTCACGCCCGACATCCATCTTGTTGCAGAGGCCGAAAGTGCGGACGGGATCGTTGCGCGCATTCAGCTCTCGGGGCCGGCCGACGCCCCGGAACTCACGGTGACGTCCGACCCGCCCCTCCCCGAGGAAGAGGCCCTTGCGCATCTCTTCTTCGCGCGCGGCAGCGCCAACCTTTCGCCGCTCCAGGCCTTCCGCCTCGCGGGTGCCCTGGCCTCGCTCTCGGGGCACGAAAGCGCGGCCGAGCGCCTGCGCCTTGGCTTCGGGCTCGACAACCTCGACATCCGGCAGGACACCGACACGACCACCTTCGCCCTGGGCAAATACGTGACCGACAACGCCTATACCGAAATCACGGTCGATACCGAGGGGCGAAGCACGATCTCGCTCAATGTCGACGTCGGCAGAAACCTGACGGCCAAGGCGCGGCTCTCGGATGATCGCGAAACCGGCTTCGGGATCTTCTGGCAACGGGACTACTAGGGGCGGCGGCGTTGATGCGCGTCAAGGACGACGTGGCCTTCGCAAGCTGATATTCTTGGCCGAGGGGAACCACAGACACCCATGGCCGTCCACAACCGCGATATCGCCGAGGCGTTCCGACGCATGGCCGACGTCCTTGACGTCGAAGGCGAGAACCCCTTTCGCGTCCGCGCCTACCGTCAGGCGGCCGCGACGCTCGAAAGCCTTCCGCGCGACGTCGGCGACATGGTGGCGGCCGGCGAGGATCTGACGCGTCTGCCCGGGGTTGGAGAGGATCTGGCCAACAAGATCCGCGAGATCGTGACGACCGGCCATTTCCGCGCCCTCGAGGAAGAGCTCAGCCACCTGCCACCGGGGCTTGCCGACCTCGTGCGCATTCCGGGCCTGGGCCCCAAGCGTGTGCGCGCGCTTTACCAGCTTCTGGGAATCGAGAGCATCGAGGATCTGAAGAAGGCGGCCGAAGCCGGCGAGGTGGCGAACCTTCCCGGCTTCGGCGCGCGAACCGAGGCGCGCATCCTCGAGGAGATCGCGCGGCTTGGCGCGACCGAACGCCGACTTCGCCTCATCGACGCCGAACACATCGCAAACCCCCTGACCTCGTGGCTCGAGGCCTGCCCCGGCGTCGGCCGCGTGCTGGTCGCCGGCTCGTTCCGGCGGCGGAAGGAAACCGTGGGCGATCTCGACATCCTCGTCACCGCAGCCGACGGTGCCGACGTCACCCGGCGCTTTTCGAAGCACCCGGACGTGACCGAGGTGCTTTCGGCCGGGCCCACGCGCGCGACCGTCCGGGTCGGCGGCGGCTTTCAGGTGGACCTGCGCGTGGTGGACGAGAACGCCTACGGCTCGGCGGCGCTCTACTTCACGGGCTCGAAGGCCCACAACATCGAACTTCGGAAACTTGCCATTCGTCATGGCTGGAAGCTCAACGAATACGGGTTGTTCGCAGGCGAGC
>RFGD01000259.1 GCA_003696705.1 Alphaproteobacteria bacterium
GCCCTGCCGAAGGGGCAGTATGAAGCCGCGGCGGCGCTGGGTCTCGACTACTGGAAGTCGATGCGGCTCGTGATCCTGCCGCAGGCGCTGAAGATCTCGATCCCGGGCATCGTCTCGACCTTCATCGGCGTCTTCAAGGACACGACGCTGGTGTCGATCATCGGCCTCATGGACCCCTTGGGCCTGTCGAATGCCATTCGTGCCGATGTGAACTGGAACGGCATCGTGTGGGAGCTTTACGGCTTCATCGCGCTGATGTTCTGGGTCTTCTGTTTTTCCATGTCCCGCTACTCGATGTATCTGGAGCGCAAGCTTCAGACCGGGCACCGCTAAGGGAGGCTGAGTTATGGCTGAAGCCGCGCGTGAATCGCAGGCAACCCGCGATCGGAT
Source organism: Alphaproteobacteria bacterium (assembly GCA_003696705.1). GTDB lineage: Bacteria > Pseudomonadota > Alphaproteobacteria > Rhodobacterales > Rhodobacteraceae > RFGD01. Next base: position 391 of record RFGD01000259.1, read on the forward strand.
GAGCGTCTCGGACGAGGTTGCCATCCAGATCACCAAGATGAACAAGTGGTACGGTTCGTTCCACGTTCTTCGCGACATCGACCTGACGGTCTACAGGGGCGAGCGGATCGTCATCTGCGGGCCGTCGGGCTCTGGCAAGTCGACGCTCATCCGCTGCATCAACCGGCTGGAAGAGCACCAGGCCGGGCAGATCATCGTGGACGGGACGGAACTGACCTCGGATCTCAAGAACATCGACAAGATCCGGCGCGAAGTCGGAATGGTGTTCCAGCATTTCAACCTGTTCCCCCATCTCACGATCCTCGAGAACTGCACGCTGGCCCCCATCTGGGTCCGGAAGGTCCCGCGCAAGGAGGCCGAGGAAACGGCGATGCACTTCCTCGAGAAGGTCAAGATCCCCGATCAGGCGAACAAGTATCCGGGCCAGCTTTCGGGCGGCCAGCAGCAGCGCGTGGCCATCGCCCGGGCGCTGTGCATGCGGCCGCGCATCATGCTGTTCGACGAGCCGACCTCGGCCCTTGATCCCGAGATGATCAAGGAAGTGCTCGACACCATGATCGAGCTCGCCGAAGAAGGCATGACGATGCTGTGCGTGACCCACGAAATGGGCTTCGCCCGGCAGGTCGCCAACCGGGTCATCTTCATGGACCAGGGCCAGATCGTCGAACAGAACGATCCCGAAACCTTCTTCAACAATCCCCAGTCGGACCGGACCAAGCTGTTCCTCAGCCAGATCCTGGGTCACTGAGCCGGTTCCCGGCGTCGCGCCTCGACCTTGTCGGGGTGCGGCGCGCGGGGCCTGGGCCCCGCGCTGGGCCGAGGCGCCGGGAAGAAGGGTGAGACGTGAAGAAGACGGTGCTCATCACCGGGGCCACGGACGGCATCGGCCTTCTGGCGGCCCGGATGCTGGCCCGGAAGGGCCACCGCGTGCTGGCGCATGGGCGCAGCGACGC
>RFGD01000260.1 GCA_003696705.1 Alphaproteobacteria bacterium
GCGCAAAGTTCGGCGTCGACGGTCTCGTCGGCGATGACCATCGTTTCGGTCGGACCTGCAAGAAGGTCGATCCCCACACGGCCGAAAAGCTGACGCTTGGCCTCGGCCACGAAGGCGTTGCCGGGGCCGACCAGCATGTCCACCGGCCTGATCGTCTCGGTCCCGAGGGCCATGGCGCCCACCGCCTGGATCCCCCCAAGGACATGGATCTCGTCGGCGCCGCCCATGTGCATGGCGGCTACGATCGCGGGGTGCGGCGCGCCGTCAACGGGGGGCGCCGAGGCGACGATGCGCGGCACGCCGGCAACGCTTGCCGTCACCACGGACATGTGGGCGGAGGCAACCATCGGGAACTTGCCCCCCGGCACATAGCAGCCAACCGACTGCACCGGCACGTTGCGGTGGCCAAGGATGACGCCGGGCAGCGTCTCGACCTCAAGATCGGTCATCGTGGCCCGCTGGGCCTCGGCGAAGCCGCGGATCTGGGCCTGCGCGAAGCGGATGTCCTCCATGTCGCGGGCCGAAACCTTCTGCATCGCGGCCTCGATCTCGGACGGCGACAGGCGGAAGCTTGGCGGGCTGTAGCCGTCGAACTTCTCGGAAAGTTCGCGCACCGCCGCATCGCCGCGTGCCCCGATGTCGGCCAGTGTCTCCTCGACCACGGCGCGCACCTTTGCGTCATCCTCGGCGCGTTCGGCCGCCGGCTTGGAGCGTTTCAGATACTCGATTGTCATGCTTTCATTTCCTTTCTTCGGGCCGGGGCGGCACCCGTTCGCCGCGATCGAAGGCTTCCCAGCCCTCGCCCCCGAACACATCGACGCCGAGCTGCGCCAGAACATGGGGGAAATCCACCATCACCCAGTTGTCGACGATCTTGCCGTCCACGACCTTCCAGAAGTCCATGTAGCGGATCTCGACCCGCTTGCCGGTCGGGGGCACCCCCATGAAGGTGCCCGAATGCGTGGCCTCCTGGCGACCGAAGGCAGCAGCCCATTCGCCCATGAACAGCCGTGCCTCGTCGATGCACACCTTGTCCGAGAAGGCCGCCTGGAAGGGGCGCTGCCAGTTGTCCTGGAATGCCTTCAAGCCGATCTTCGTGCCGCAGCCGTAATTGCCCATCCAGCGGAACCCTTCCGCAAAGAACTCGCCGATGTCGTCGATGCGATGATCGTTGAGACCGTCGACCATGGCCTCGATGACGCGCCGCGTCTCGTCGGTCCTGGAAAGATCGGTGTCGCGGCTGAGCGCCGCCTGAACGGGTCTGGTGCCCTTCATCCCTTGACTGCTCCTGCGGTAAGGCCCGCGACGATCTGGCGCTGGAACACCATCACCAGAAGGAAAAGCGGCGCCGTGATGGATACGGCCGCAGCGACGGCGACCACCTGGTCGGTCGTCGTCGTCTCTCGGTTGAACATGCCGGCAATGGCCGGGACCATCGTCTGGTTCGACGCATCAAGAAGCAGCGAGGTCACGAGGAAGTCGTTGTAGGCAAGGAGAAAGCTGAAGAGCCCCGTGGTGATCACGCCGGGCCACATGACCGGCATGATGACCCGCCGGAATGCCTCGAAATGAGAGCAGCCGTCGACGCGCGCCGCCTCGTCGAGGTCGGCCGGAATGTTCTGGAAGAACGACCGGAGCATCCAGATCGTGAAGGGCTGATTGATCGCCACCAGAACCGCGATCACCGCCCAGGGCTTGCCATAGAGCGTGGGCGCGTTCTCGCCAAGGATCGGGGAAAGCCACTCGGCCGAGTTGATGAAGACCGGCAGGTAACCGGCGACCAGCACCGAATGCGGCAGCGCCCGGAAGACCAGCGCGGCGATGAGGATCCAGAAGGCAAGGGCCGTGCCCGCGCGCGCAAGTGCATAACCCGCCAGCGTGCCCACGGTCAGCGAGACGGTGACGACACCCGTGGTGACGATGAGCGAGTTCTTGAAGTTGTTGGCAAAGCCCCGGTCGATCCAGACCGTGCGATAGTGTTCGGTCGTCGCACCCACGACATCCCGTCCCAGAGGCCCTGCAAGGGGGTTCAGCACCTCGGTCACGGCGGGAAGCACGCCGAAGAACGCGACGACGAAGCCGACACCCAGAACGGCCGAGCCGAGGAGCCAGCCCAGTGCGGCGAAGCCCGGCGGGGTCCAGGTTCGGACAGCCAGGGGCAGCCAGTGCATGGCAATGCGTGCGGTCGCATAAAGGACGCCCGCCCCAAGCAGCATGTCAAGGATCGACCAGCCCTGCCCGCGGGCCACCGTCTCGGGGCCGAAGATGACGTGCAAGGGGTTTGGCGAGAAGGCGTCGATGGGTGCCTTGAGGCTCATCACCGTGATCCAGAAGATCGGGAAAGCCGCAATGAGGCACCAGAGGCCCAGAAAACCCCCCGAGGCCAGTCGCAGCGACAAGGGCTGGCGAAGGGCGCGCGCGGTCATGCTCTTGCCCTCCGATGGTCGCGCCATGTGCGGCGAAGAAGCGGAATGAGGATGATGACGATGCCGATCATCGTCAGCATGGCGCTGGCCGAGGCCCGGCTGATCGAACGATTTCCGGCCTGGTCGGGCTTCAGGTAGTCATACGTGAGCCATTGCAACGATATGACGTGCCCCTGTGACGAGAAGCCCACGATCTCTTCGAACACGCGATAGGTGTCCATGAGATGGATGATCGCGACGAAGACGATCAAGGGCATCAGATGCGGGATCACGATGAACCGCAGCCGCTGCCAGCGGCTGGCGCCGTCGATGAGGGCGCTTTCGAGGCTGTCCTGGTTCACCGTCTGAAGGCCCGCATAGAACACGATCGCCGCGAAGGGCGCGACGTGCCAGACGCGGTAGAGCACCATCAGCGTCTCGATCGTCCAGGCCTGCGCGAACATGGCGATGTCGCGCTGCAACCACCATTCGAGCGCCGCCGTTAGGATGCCGTCGCCGCGGAACAGCCAGTTGATCGAGAGCGCACCGATGACAGGCGTGATGATGAACGGCAGGAGCGAGACGAAGATGACCGGCCCCCGCACCGCCTGCGCCGCGTTGTTGATCGCCAGCGCGATGGCAAGGCCCAGCCCCACGACAAGCGGCAGCGTGACGAGCGTGAACATGAGCGTGAAGCGAAGCGCCTTCCAGAAGTCGATGGCCTGCACCGCGGCCCACGAATGCGCCTTCACGGCCGCCCAGAAGCGGTCGGGCTCGATGACATTGCGATAGCTTTCGAGACCGACGAAGCGCGTCACCTCGACAATCCTGCCGTTCTCGTCGCGGCGCGGGACGGACTTCTCTTCGGTCGTGCAGATCTGGCCCAAGAAACCCGGCGTGCAGGTCTCGACCTCGACCGTGTCATAGACCGGCTGGGTCACGAAGAAGCTCTGGACCAGGACGCTGACGAGCGGGAAAGCGATGAAAAGGAGCATCATCACGACAGAGGGCGCCACGAAGGCGGCGAAGGTTCGGAACTTCATCGCGGACGTCCTCCCTTGTGACGGCTCTGCCGGGTGACTGAAGGGGACCGGGCCCGGCGCCAGCCGGGCCCGGCGATCGGTTACTCGACCAGTCCGGCTTCCCTGGCCGCCGCAAGATAGGCGGCCTCGATGTCGGCAAGCGTCGTGGAGGCGTCCTTGGCACCTTTCAGGTAATCGGCAATGCCGTTGCCCAGCGCCGTGTGCATGATCCCCATCGGCCCCGAGGCCGGATAGGGCACCGCACCGTTGTTTGCCGTCGCGATGGCGCCTTCGGCCGCAGGGCCGGGCTTGTAGCCCTCGATCAGCCAGACCGCGACATCGTTGTTGGCTTCGACCATTTCGCGATCAAGGCCTTCCATCGCGACACGGAAGGCGGCGTCTGCCTGCTCCTCGGTCATGTTCGTGGCGAAAACCACACCGTCCCACCACAGGCTCGAGGCGGGCCGAACCGAACCCATCGGCGCCGAGGCCATCTTCACCTTGCCCACGACCTGGCTTTCCGCCGGGTCGTCCATGGCGGCGGCGCGGCTGGCCCACAGGTTGGCCATCGCAATCTTGCCCTGCTGGAACTGCTGCTGGACGTAGGTGGAATCCGAGACGAGATATTCGGGGTCCATGTAGGCCGTCATGGCCTTCATGATCTCGAGCGCCCGTACGCCCTTCTCGTTGTTGATCGCGGGGCTGTTGCCCGGCCCGAAGAACTCGCCGCCTTCGCCGAGGTAGTTGTTGACGAATTCCTCGCCCAGGTTCCACCCCGTCTTGAACGTGCCGCCAAGCGGGTAGTCGACGACGCCGGCCGCCTTGATCTTCTCGGCTGCGGCAAGAACGTCGTCCCAGGTCTTCGGCACCGGAATGCCCAGATCCTCGAGGATGTCAGACCGATACATGAGGTGCTGGTTGTTCACCATCATGGCGATGGCATAGGTCTTGCCGTCGACCTTGATGAGCTGGTTCGGCTTCAGCTGCTGACCGTATTTCGCCACGTATTCGTCAAGGGGGCGGATGGTGCCGGCGTTGAGAAGCGGCACCATGGTCGAGTTTGCCACGCCCCCGATCTGATAGAGCGCCGGGTTCGCGGCGAAGGCGGCGGGTTGCTTCTCGCGGAACTCCTGGTCGAGCTCGGCGGTGAAGTTGCCGCATTCGGCCATGGCGCTTGTCACCGCCTTCCACGCCTCGAAGGCCGCCGAAAGCGACTTGAGCGGCACCTTGTTCTCGAAGGCACAACTGGCCCACGCGCCCGTCGCGACCAGCGACATGGCGCCGGCGACAAGAATCTTTCTGAACAGCATTTTTTCTCTCCCTGCTGGTTGGGGCGGCCCTGCAGCCGCCGCCCCGGTTCTCTGGGGCCTCAGGCCCCGATACGTGCCCCCGTCTTCCTGTCGAAAAGGTGGCAATGCTCTTGGGGCACCCGGATGGAGACCGGCTCGCCGATCTCTGCGCGGAAGCTCTTGTCGGCCTTGACGCTCACCAGCGCGCGCCCGATCCGCACGGTCACCATCGTGACGTCGCCCAGAAGTTCCAGCGTGTAGAGCGGCGCGTTGATCGCCCCGCCGTCAGCCACGACCTCGGCGTCCTCGGCGCGGAAACCTAGGGTCACCTCGCCGTCCCGGACCGGCAGCCCGTCGATGGCCGTGTGCTCGGCCGTGAAGCGCCCGCTCTCGACGACACCGTCCACAAGGTTCATCGCCGGATTGCCGATGAAGCCGGCAACGAACGTGTTGGCCGGCCGGTCATAGATCTCGGTCGGACTGCCGACCTGCTGGATCACGCCGCGCTCCATCACGACCACACGGTCGGCAAGGGTCATCGCCTCGATCTGGTCGTGGGTCACATAGATTGTCGTGACGCTGAGCTCGTGGCTCAGGTTCTTGATTTCGGCCCGCGTCGAGACGCGCAGCTTCGCGTCAAGGTTCGAAAGCGGCTCGTCCATCAGAAACACATTCGGTTCGCGCACGATGGCCCGCGCCAGGGCCACGCGCTGGCGCTGACCGCCCGAAAGCTCGGAAGGCTTTCGATGCAGGAACTCATCCAGTTCGACCATGGCCGCCGCCCGACGCACGCGTGCGTCATGGGTCGCCGGATCGACCTTCCGCACCTTCAGGGGAAAGCGGATATTCTCGTAGACATCCATGTTGGGGTAGAGCGCATAGCTCTGGAAAACCATCGCCACGTCACGATCCTTGGGCTCGAGGTCGTTCACCCGCCGACCGTCGATGATGATGTCCCCCTCGGTCGGATCCTCGAGCCCCGCGATCATGCGCATCGTGGTCGTCTTGCCGCAACCCGAAGGGCCGAGCAGTACCAGAAACTCACGGTCACGAATGGTGAGATCGAAGTTGTCGACCCCGACGAAGCCGCCCCAGCGCTTCGACACGTTGCGCAACTGAATTTCGGCCATCCATCCCCCGGGGTCGGACTTAGTGTCTTGCATACGTATGCAAAACAGTAGACTTGGTTGCGACAATTTGACAAGACATTGTTTCGACGGGCCGCCCGGAGACCGTCGGAAGCTTCTGCGGCATGGGGGGTCAGGTGCCCGTTCTTCAAGATGCAAAGGACCTGGTGCGGGGGTTTCACGCGGCGCTCGACGCAGCCGGCGCCGGGACGCTGGAAGCGGTACTCGCGGCGCACGTCTCGTCGGACTGGCTTTGGCGGGGTTACCACCCGTTTGGCGAGCTTCGGGGAGCCGCAGCGGTAGCCGAGCGGTTCTGGGAACCGCTCAGGGCCGCGCTTTCGTCGCTTCAGCGTCGCGACGACATCTTCTTTGCCGGCAGAAACGAGATCGACGGCGGCAAGAGCGTCTGGGTGGTATCGATGGGCCATCTCATGGGGCTTTTCGATGCGCCGTGGCTCGGCATTCCACCGACCGGGCGCCTTGCGTTCCTGCGATACTGCGCTTTCAACCGTGTCGCCGGGGGCAGGATCCGGGAAACGGCGATGTTCTTCGACATCCCGCACCTCATGCTGCAGGCGGGCCTTCAGCCCTTCCCGCCGGCCACAGGGGCCCAGCTTGTCCAGCCCGGCCCCCGCACCCACGACGGCCTTCTGTTCGGCCCGCAGCCGACGGCCGAGGGCGAGGCGACCCTCTCGCTCATCAATGCCATGATCGCCGACCTTGGCCAGTGGCAGTCGGGGCTGCCGCTCGAAGAGGAGCTTGCGCGAACCTGGGCCGATGACATGATCTGGTGGGGACCGGCCGGCATCGGCGCGACCTACACGATCGCGCGCTACGCGCGTCAGCATTCCGGTCCGTTCCGCCGAGGTCTTGCCGACCGCTCGGCGACGCGCCACGTCGCCCGCCTCGCCGAAGGCCACTACGGCGGGTTCTTCGGCTGGCCCAATTTCACGGCGCGGCCGACCGGCGGCTTCATGGGCATGCCGGCGACAGGCAGGACCGGCGAATTCCGCGTGATCGACATCTATCGCCGCGAGGGCGACAGGCTGGCCGAGAACTGGGTCTTCATCGACCTTCTTCACTTCTGGCATCAGCAGGGTGTCGACATTCTTGCCCGCACCACGGAGCTTGCCCGCCCATGAGGATCGACGCCCACCACCACCTCTGGGACCTTTCGGCCGTCCACTACCCGTGGCTGATGGCCCGCGGGGTCCGCCGCTTCTTCGGTGACCCGACACCCATCCAGCGCAACTACCTGATCGACGAGTTCCGCCGCGATGCGGCCGGGTTCTCGGGCTCGGTACATGTGCAGGTCGGCGCGGCCGATCCGATGGCCGAGGCCAGATGGGTCGATACGGTCGCGGCGTCCGTGCCCGACTGGCGAATGGCACAGGTCGTCTTCTGCGACCTCACCGCCCCGGACCTCGGCAAGCGACTGGATGCATTCCAGAAGCTCAGGACCGTCCGCGGCGTGCGTCAGATCGTCGGCCGCGCGCCGGGAGAGGACGCCAGAACCGGGACGAACACGCTTCTGGATACGCCCGCATTTCTCGATGGCCTGAAGGAAGTGGGCCGGCGCGGGCTGTCCTTCGATCTGCAACTCGTCCCCGAACTCATCGAGCGAAC
>RFGD01000261.1 GCA_003696705.1 Alphaproteobacteria bacterium
GGTCTGCATTTCTGTAGACGAAACGGCCGTTTGAACAGCCCGCGCCAATCGTGAAGATGTCAGCTTGTGCCGGGGTAACGGCCGTACTGCGACACCCAGGTCATGCAGCCGTTTCGCCCAGAAAAATTGGTCTGCCATGTGGGGCACAATGACCGCGGGCACACCAGCCCGCAGCCCGGCAGCCGTTGTACCAGCCCCGCCATGATGCACGACAGCCGCCATTCTTGGGAAAAGCCAATCGTGCGGGACAGACGCGATTTTGTAAATAGATGGAGGCAGCTCCCCATTGCCCAGGCCGGCCCAACCGGAAAGCAGCACTGCCCGTTGGCCGCTTTTCACCACCGCATCGATGAGCAGGCGGGTAATCCGTTCTGGGTTCTTGCCAATCATGCTGCCAAAACCAACAGCAACCGGTTTCGGCCCTGCCGCCAAAAAGTCCAGCAGGCTTTCTGGCGGCTGCCAATTATGCCCTTCATTTAGAAAGAAATAGCCGGTTGGGTAATAGTGTGGCGGCCAATCGGCGGGCTTGGGGACAACGTGTTGGCTGTAGGCAAGCAAAACGGGCATTTGACGGCGAACGGCCGTAAATTGTGTGGCAGTTAACGGCCGTAACCCCAATACCTCTTGCCGAAATCGGTTCGTCAGCTTGCCATAAATCTGCCAGGGAGCCGGTTCAATAAACGCCTTACCCAAAATATAATTGATCAGACTAACCTGCCGGGGGAGAGGCGCGTTTAACAATGCGCGCCCATTTCGCGTAGACAATACAGGTGGCTGAAGTGGCACACTGATAACCGGCAGACCCAGTTTTTCCCCAATTGCTGAGGCGTATGTGTCGGCTGTAAAGCTGCTTAAAATTGCATCGGCATTCTGGCATGCGTGCCAGGCATCTTCCATAAGTGTCCAGCCAAATTGATCAAGCAATTTTTTCATGATGCGGAGCTGCAAGAAGGGGTTGTGTCCTTTTTCTACCCAATTTTGCCCGCCTAAACTGGACATCACCTGGGGAATATCGACCGAAGAGGGCAGGGCTGTCAGTCCGTGCTGGGTAATCCACGCCTGATTTTGGCGGCTGGCCAGCAAGGATACGTTGAATCCGGCGGCTTTTAGCCCTTTGCCCAGTGCAATCATGGGTTGGACATCACCGCGTGTACCTATTGCAAACAAGATGATATTTTTGCGCATAGCCAGTAGTTGCACACCTCACGATAAAATAAATGTAACGTCTGGTTGGTTAGTTTGACGCGCCGGGGATTTTACCGCAATTGGGCAAAACGGCCGTTTCCGTTAACATACTTCCCATGAATTGGAAACATTGGGAAACACAATTTACGCACTTTATATCCAGCCAAATGGCTGCTGA
>RFGD01000262.1 GCA_003696705.1 Alphaproteobacteria bacterium
TCCGAGGGATAGGCGATCACCATTTCCCCGGGCTCGAGCCCCGAGACGATTTCGGCGACGACGCCGTTGCGATGCCCGGTCTCGACGGGGCGCAGGCGGGCGTGGCCGTCCTCGACCACATAGACGGCCCAGCCGCCGTCATGGCGGAAGAGCGCGCCCAAGGGTACCGAGACCACATCCTTTCCCGTCCATTCGCTGATGCGCACATAGGCCGCGAACCCGTGGCCCAGCATTGGCCGCTCGTCGGCGGCCGAGAGGATGTCGAGGATGGCGTCGACGCGCTGCTCCTCGATCCCGAGGGCCGAGATCTTGGTGCGGGCGGCCGGCTCTATCCGGCGAAGCCGCGCGGCAAGGGGCTGTGGCCCGCCCCAGCGTTCGATCGTCGCCGGCGCGCCCGGCGAAAGGCGCACTGCATCGGCCGACAGGAGGTCGGCGACGACCTCGAGCCCCGCCGGATCGCCGATCGAGAGGAGGAACTGACCGGCAACGACGGGACGCGCGCTGATGTCCTCCACCTCGAGGACGACGCCGCTCGCCGGCGCCTTGATCTCGATGCAACAGGACCCTCCTGCGCGGGCGATGGCCTCTTCGGGTTCGAGAAGGGCGGCCCGGGCGCGTTCGAGCGTCGCCCGCGCCGCATCGATCTGCGCAATTGCCGCTTCGAAGGCGGCGCGGGCGATGGCGAGCCGCTCGGCCGCGCTTTCCACCTCGGTGATGCTGGCAACGCCCTTCTCGACCAGTGCCTTGGCACGCTCATACTGGCTTTCGGCGAAGGACAGCTCTTCGCGGCGCTGGCGGAACAGGCTTCGCGCGGCGTTCAGATTGGCTTCGGCCTCGCGCACGGCGGCTTCGGCCTGATATCGGCTGCGGGCGTCCAGAAGCGCCGGCGGATTGGGCTCGATGACGGCGACGATCGTCTGCCCTGCCTCGACCCGGTCGCCGACGCGCACCGGCGAGCGGCGCGCCACGCCCGTCACCGGCGCCGAAATCCGATAGACGTCCCGGATGCGGGTCTTGCCGTCCGCATCGACGGTGACGGACATCGGTCCGCGCGCTACCGGCACAAGATCGACCGGGACGGGCTCTGGACGGAAGGCGACCCACGCAAGGATGGCAAGCGCGGCCACCCCGGCCCCGAGAAGTGCGCGCGTTCGCGGTTTCATGGCCATGGGCTACTCCCTTGTCTTCATGGCGGTGACGAGGTCCAGCCGGTCGAGCCGCCGCCGCACGATGGCGACCGTGAAGATCGCCAGAAGGATCACGACGAGACTGGCAAAGGCGAAGGTATGCGGCTCGAGCACCGCCGGGATGGTGTAGAGATCGCTCTCCGAGTTGCGCGCCAGCGCCTCGGCGATCGCCGAGCCGATCAGCCAACCGAACGGCTGGGCGACGAGGACGAGGATCAGGGTCTCGCCGACGAGGATCGTCGAAACCTCTGCCCGGGTGAAGCCGAGGATGCGCAGGCTTGCAAGTTCCCGCGATCTCTCGGAAAGCTGGATACGGGCCTGGTTGTAGGCCACGCCAAAGGTGATGAGGAAGGCGATGACCAGGTTCACCGTGTTCATGATGACGACATTCTTGCGGATCGTGTCGCGAAAGGTCCGCAGGCTTTCGCGCAAGGACAGGACCGCCGTGACCTTCGGCATGTCCTTGACCGCCCGGTAGAAGGCATCGAGCGCCCGGTTGTCGACGGATACATGAAGCGCGGTCACGCGCGCGCCTTCGCGCAGCACCCGGTGCAGCGCATCGAAATCCATGAAGGCCCCGAGGCCGATGAACTGACGGCTGATGCCCGAGACGGTGACGAGGTGAACTTCTCGGCGGCCCGAAAGGAACCGGACCTCGACCGTGTCCCCGGCGCCGACGCCCAGTTGGCGTGCGACACGCTCTGTCAGAAGAAGCCCGCCCTTCGGCGGCGTGACGGGCCGGCCGTCCCGGTCGAGGACGCGGCTCAGCGTCGCGCCCGGCCGCCGCGCCTCGATCCCGAGGCGCTTGGCGCGATTGCCCGAAACAAGCTCGACCGGCGTGCTGCGCGTGCCCTCGACGGCAAGAACGCCCGGCAGCCGCTGCGCTTCGGCAAGGGCGGCGGTTTCCGGAAGGGCGTCGGCAAGGACGAGCGTCACGTCCTGCCGGTTGGTCTGGTAGAAGGTGGCGTCAAGAAGAAGATCGAGCGAATCGTAGAAGAAGCGCGTGGCCACCAGCACCGCAACGGCCAGCGCATATCCCAGCATCGTCAGCGTCGACCGGATCGGCCAGCGCAGGATGCCGCGCAGGACCATCCGCATGGGCTGCGAGACATGCAGGCGGCGGAAAACGGGCTCGAGAAGCGTGCGCCGGAACCGCGGCGGCGCCGGGGGTGCCATCGCGACCGCCGGGGGCAGGCGCGCTGCCTGAAGCGTGGCCCTGAGAGCGCCCGCGGCGGCCGCGGCGACGGCAAGGACGGCGGCGACGACATAGGTCCCGGCCGGCACCGCGTAGATGAGAAACGGGAAGGTGAAGAACTGGGCATAAAGGCGCGTCAGCCCGCGCGCGAGCCATGTTCCCGCCGCCCAGCCGATGATGATGCCCACGACGGCGACAAGGATCGCCAGCATCAGATAGTGCAGGGCGATTTCCCTGTTCGTGTAACCTATGGCCTTCAGAAGACCGATCTGGGGCCGCTCGAGCGTGACGAGACGCGCCATGACCATGTTCACCAGAAAGGCGGCGATGGCGAAGAAGATCGGGGGCAGCAGCATCGAACTGCCCTTGAGCTGGGTCAGTTCGGCCTCGATGAAACTGTTGGACAGCTGACGGCTGCGATCATGCGCGCCCGTGGCCCCGTATGGCGCCAGAAGCCGGTCCAGTGCCGCGATCACGTCTTGCGGATTGGCGCCGGTCGCAAGCTGCACGGAAAGGTCGTTGAAGGCGCCCGAAAGGTCGAAGGCCGCGGCGGCCTCGCGGTGCGGCATCCAGAGGATCCCGTATCCCGCGTTGTCCGGCATCAGCATCCCGGGGCCGATGGCGTAGATGAATTCGGGCGACAGGACGATCCCGGTGATGAGAAGCTCGCGCTTGCGGCCGTTCAGGTTGGCCGTGAACCGGTCGCCCGGCCGAAACCCGTTTGCATCGGCGAAGCGGCTGTTCACGGCGACCTCGTCGCGACCGGACGGGTCGGGCAAGCGGCCTGCCCGCACCACCGGCACGTTGAGCCGCGGGGTGCCGCCGGGCGGCAACGAAACGATGCGCCCGATGGCCGGCCGTTTCCGCCCCGGTAGGTCGAGCGTGGCCAACCCCGCAACCCGCGCTTCCACGGCAAGGACGCCGTCGAGGCCCTCGATCTCGGGGATGATCGACATCGGGGCCCGGCGCACCGAGGCGAACACGTCGGCAAAGCGGTTCCGCTCGTAGTAGGCGGCGCGCGTCGCGTCGAGCGCGCGGAACATGCCGAAGGTCGTCAGGAGGATGGCGATACCCGCGGCAAGGACAAGCGCGATGGCGGTGGCCTGCGCCCAGAGGCGGGCCAGATCACGCACGAGTTTCTTCCACAGCGCGGGCATCGGCATCACCACGAGATTTCTTCGGGTCGGGCCCGGTTCGGGTTGGTGTAGCTTTCCCGCACCTTGCCGTCCGAGAAGTGGAAGACGCGATGGGCCATGCGCTCGATCGCGGCGTTATGGGTGATGACGACCGTCGTCGTGCCGAGGCGCGCGTTGATGCTGTCGAGAACGGAGAGGACCTGCACGCCCGTATGGCTGTCGAGCGCGCCCGTCGGCTCGTCGCACAAGAGGACCTCGGGGCGCTTGGCAATCGCGCGGGCGATGGCGACCCGCTGTTGTTCACCGCCCGAGAGCTCGGCCGGGAAGTGATCCATCCGCTCGCCCAGGCCGACAAGCTCGAGCGCCTCGTCGGCCGGCATCGGATCGGGCGACACGTCGGTGACAAGCTGGACGTTCTCTCGGGCGGTCAGACTGGGCACGAGGTTGTAGAACTGGAACACGAAGCCGACGTGACGCCGGCGGTATTCGGTCAGGCCGCGGTCGTCGAGCGCTGTCAGGTCGAGATCGCGAAACAGGACGCGGCCGGAGGTCGGGCGGTCGAGTCCGCCAAGGATGTTGAGAAGCGTCGACTTTCCCGAACCCGAGGGGCCGAGGAGAACCGTGAATTCCGCCGCGTAGACCTTCAGATCGACTCCGTCGAGCGCCACGACCTTTCGCGTGCCCGTGTCATAGACCTTGCGAAGGTCCTGGGTGGTGAAGACAGGATCCGGTCCAACGTCCCTCATGGCCCGCACTCCTGCCCGCGCGGCGCCGGCCGCGCCATGACACAGGTCAATCGCGCCCGCGCGCAGAACCGCCGCGGGGTTGCGCCCGCAGGCGTTTGCGCATAGCCCGGGGCCGTCCCTTGTCCCGACCTTGTCATGAATCCCTTTCGCGGCATCCTACTCAAGATAACGGCAGTTGCGCTTTTCGTCGTCATGTCATCGCTCATCAAGGCGACGGCGGACGCCGTGCCGCCCGGGGAAGCGGTCTTCTTTCGGGCTGCCTTCTCGATCCCGGTCATCGTGCTCTGGCTCTGGGCGACAGGTCGCCTTGCCGAGGGGCTTCGCGTCTCGAACCGGCTTGGCCACTTGGCCCGGGGCGTTGCCGGCACCGTGTCGGTCGGGCTGCGCTTTGCCGGGCTCGGGCTTCTGCCCTTGCCCGAGGTCACGGCGATAAGCTTCGCCGCACCGCTGTTCACGGTGGTCTTCGCCGCGCTTTTCCTCGGCGAGCGTGTGCGGCTTTTCCGTTATGCGACCGTGGCTGCCGGCCTTTGCGGCGTTCTGGTCATTCTGGCGCCGCGGCTGTCGTTTCTGTCCGGGGCGCCGCTTGGGCAGGGCGCCGCGCTGGGCGCGGTTCTGGTCCTTGTGGCAGCGGTCTTCGCGGCCTCGGCACAGGTCTTCATTCGCCGGCTTGTCCGCACCGAGACGACGACGGCCATCGTCTTCTGGTTCGCGGTCACCGCCAGCCTGCTTTCGCTTCTGACGCTTCCCTTCGGCTGGCGTGTGCCCGGGGCGGCGGATGCGGCCATGCTGGTCATGGCGGGGGTCACGGGAGGGCTGGCGCAGGTTGCCCTGACGACAAGCTATCGGCACGCCGACACGTCACTGATCGCGTCTTTCGACTATGTCTCGATCCTGTTCGCGACCGCGATTGGCTATGCGGTTTTCGACGAGGTGCCGTCGGGGACGACGATGGCCGGAGCGGCGATCGTGGTTGCCGCCGGGGTCGTCATCATCCTGCGCGAGCGTCAGCTGGGTCTGCGTCGCCGCCTGGGGCAAGAGGCTTCGGCGCCGGGGCGCACCTGACCGCCGGCCTTCAGCTCTCGAGCCAGATCGTCACCGGGCCGTCGTTGACAAGCTGCACCTTCATGTCGGCGCCGAAACGCCCCGTCTTCACGGGCACGCCCTCTGCCGCAAGCCGCCTTGCGAAGTGAAGATAGAGCCGCTCTCCCTCTTCGGGCGGGGCGGCATCGGAAAAGCCGGGACGATTGCCGCGCCGCGTGTCGGCCGCCAGCGTGAACTGGCTGACGACCAGCGCCTCGCCGCCGGTGTCGAGGATCGAGCGGTTCATCCGTCCCTCGTCGTCACGGAAGATGCGCAGCCGCGAAAGCTTTCGGGCCAGTTGTTCGGCCTCGGCCTCGGTATCGCCGCGCATGGCGCAGACGAGGACAAGGACGCCCGGCCCGATGTCTGCGATGCGCTCTCCGTCCACCGTGACCCTGGCTTCGGAGACGCGTTGAACGACTGCGCGCATGGTCCCGTCCTTTCACTTCCGGGTGTCCGTTCGTTGTGATCACGAGGTCTTGAAGGCCCCGGGTCCCGCTTCCCATATCTCTTGTCGAAGGGGCGGGCAACGCCGCGTCCTGGGTGCCCGTCACCTTCCCGAGCAATCGTTGCCGAACACGGGACGATACGCATTTGAAGGAGGTGCACCATGCTTGACAGACTTCAAAGAGGCTTCTGGCCGTCCTTTTACGAGCCTTTCCGTCAGCTCACCGAGCGCGTGAGCGAATGGCTCTCGCCGGCGTCGGAAGCGTCGTCGAACGACGAGGCCTACACCATTCGCATCGAGCTTCCGGGTGTCGAAGAGAAGGACGTCGACATTTCGGTCGAGAACGGCCTTCTGACCGTCAAGGGTGAGAAGCGCTTCGAGCGCGAGGACAAGGGCGACACCTGGTATTTCAGTGAGCGTCAGTATGGCGCGTTCGCGCGCTCGTTCCGTCTGCCGGACGACGTGGATGAAGACGCCATCAAGGCAACGATGAAGGACGGCGTCCTGACCATTACCGTGCCGCGCCGCGCGCCGCAGGTCGAGGAAGGCGGCAAGCGCATCCAGATCTCGCGCGGCTGAACATCTTGCGACGAACACTCGGGCCTCGCCCCCTGGGGCGGGGCCTTTCGCATGCCCCCGTCAGGGCGCGCCCTGCGTCGTGGCGATGAAATACCCGACGGCGCCGGCGACAAGCGCCCCAAGCGTGATCGCCACCGCCAGTTTCCATCCCGACCACGGCCGCTCTCCCTGAACGCGGCCGGTCCGGCCGTTGACGACAAAGCGATAGGGCTTGCCACGGTAGCGATAGACCGCCGTCCAGACCGGCAGAAGGATGTGCTTGAAGGTGACGTCCCGATACTCGGTATCGATGGCGTGGATGCGCTGCCGGTCGCCGCCGATATCGAAACGCACGTCGCGCTCGATCACCCGCGCCATCTTCTGGCGGGCGGCCGCGAAGGCCTCGTCGAGGTCGACGGTGTAGCCTTCGGCGCCGAACCCGGCCAGGAACTCCGGCCGGTAGGGCTCGAGCGCGGCAAGGTCCCAGGGCTCGAGACCATCGGTGTATTTCTGCGGAAGCGAAGTCGAGCCCAGAACCAGCACGTCATCGAAGAACCGTGACACGGTGCCCCGCGCCGGCGTCCAGCGGATGCGTTGCTCGCGGACGGTGCGGCGCTCTCCGTTGACGGTGCGCGTGCGCGTGACCGTATGGACGACCCCCCGTTCGCCGCGATAGTCGGACCGCGTGGCGGCGTCGAAGGTCCAGTAGGGGACATAGATGCCCCGCATGCGCCGCCCTTTCCGTGCATAGGCGGCAAGGCCCGAAGGGGCGAACCACAGGCTTCCCAGCCATTCGCCAAGCGCCTTTCGGGCCATGTCCTCGTCGATGGCGAAGGGAAGAAGGGCGCGGGGCTTGATCCGCCGGGTCTTGCCGGTGTCGACGACGACGGGCGTGCCGCAGAAGGGGCAGTCGGCTGCGTGGCGGATGCCATCGAATTCGATGACCGCGCCGCAACCGGGACA
>RFGD01000263.1 GCA_003696705.1 Alphaproteobacteria bacterium
AGCTGCCCCAGGTGAAGGTCGTGCCGTCGATGTCGTAAAGCCGCACCGTGCCGCAGGGCCGGCCGGTGTCGCGGCGCTCGATGATGTAGTAGGCCTCCGTTCCGGCCGCCTCGCGCGTCTTGTACTCCTCGATCCAGCGGCGCTGGTCCTCGACCGTGCCCGTCACAGGCGAGAGGTGGCGCGCAATGTCGGGATCCGTGCGCAGGCCGTGGATGAAGGCCGCATCCGCCGGCCGGACGAGGCGCAGGGCCAGCCGGAAGCCTTCGACGCGTTCAGGGGCGCGGGTCATCCTAGAGCCTCAGGTCGCTGGCGTCGGCCGGCAGGACCGACTTCAGGTCGTAGAGGACATGGCCCGGCCGACCGAAGCGGCGCAGCCCGTCCGGCCCGAGGCGGCGGAAGCCGTCATGCGCGACGGCAAGGATGATGCCGTCATAGGTGGCCTCGGGCGGGGCGGCGACGGGTTCGATACCGTATTCGGCCAGCGCCTCGTCCGGGTCGACCCAGGGGTCGTGCACGTCCACCGACGCGCCGTAGTCCCTGAGCTCGGCCACGACGTCGACGACGCGGGTGTTGCGCAGATCCGGGCAGTTTTCCTTGAAGGTGAGGCCAAGGACCAGTATCCGCGCCCCGCCGACGGGAAGCCCGCGTTTCAGCATCGCCTTGACCATCTGGCCGGCGACATGGGCGCCCATGCCGTCGTTGATGCGCCGCCCGGCCAGGATGACCTGGGGGTGATAGCCGAGCGCCTCGGCCTTGTGGGTGAGATAATAGGGGTCGACCCCGATGCAGTGCCCGCCGACGAGCCCCGGCCGGAAGGGCAGGAAGTTCCACTTCGTCCCGGCGGCCTTCAGGACCGCCTCGGTATCAAGGCCCATGCGGCCGAAGATGATGGCGAGTTCGTTGACCAGCGCGATGTTGAGATCGCGCTGCGTGTTCTCGATGACCTTGGCGGCCTCGGCCACGCGGATCGACGGGGCCTTGTGCGTCCCGGCGGTCACGATCGAGCCGTAGAGCGCGTCCACGACCTCGGCCGTCTCGGGGGTCGAGCCCGAGGTGACCTTGGTGATCGTCGTCAGCCGGTGCTCCCGGTCGCCGGGGTTGATTCGTTCGGGGCTGTAGCCGCAGAAGAAGTCGCGGTTGAACACGAGCCCGGAGGCGCGCTCGAGCACCGGCACGCAGTCTTCCTCGGTGCAGCCGGGGTAGACGGTGGATTCGTAGATGACGATGTCGCCGCGCTTGAGCGCCCGGCCCACCGTTTCCGACGCCTTCAGAAGCGGCGTCAGGTCGGGGCGCTTGTGCGCGTCGATCGGGGTCGGCACGGTGACGATGAAGATGCGCGCCGCGCGCAGCGCCTCGGGGTCGGCGGTCAGTTCGAGATGGCGCGCCGCGGCCAGCTCCTCGGGCGGGACCTCGTGGGTATGGTCCTGCCCGTCGCGAAGCTCGGCCACG
Organism: Alphaproteobacteria bacterium; assembly: GCA_003696705.1. Classification (GTDB taxonomy): domain Bacteria; phylum Pseudomonadota; class Alphaproteobacteria; order Rhodobacterales; family Rhodobacteraceae; genus RFGD01. The sequence goes on from RFGD01000263.1 coordinate 1,450, forward strand.
CGCTCGTGGCGGATGTCGAAGCCGATGACGCGCCGGTGCTTGCCGAACTCGACGGCCAGCGGCAGGCCGACATAGCCAAGTCCGATGATGGCAAGGGGGCCGTCGGCGGCGGAAGCGGGAAGATCGGTCATGGTGGATTGTCCCTCGTTCGGGGCTCAGACCCCGTAGTACTCGCGATACCACGCGACGAAGCGGCGGATGCCTTCGCGCACGTCCGTCTGCGGGCGATAGCCGGTGAGGCGCTCGAGGAGCGAGGCGTCGGCCCAGGTGGCCGGCACGTCGCCCTTCTGCATCTCCATGTAGTTGCGGAT
>RFGD01000264.1 GCA_003696705.1 Alphaproteobacteria bacterium
CCCTTCCTGACGCCATGACGCACCAGGCGCCGCGCCACCATGCGCACCAGCATCGTCACGATTCGTTCCATTCGTCCTCCGCCCCTTGTGCGCCGTCTTCGCCGAACATGTCGGGCTGGCCGTCGTTGCCCTCTTCCTCTTCCTCGTCCTCGTCGCCGGATTTGCCGGGCGGCGGCCTGCTGTCGAGAAGCCCCGCTGCGCGAAGCTCCTTGAGCCCGGGAAGATCCCGCGCCGATTCGAGCCCGAAGTGATCGAGGAAGCGCTCTGTCACGACGAAGGTCACGGGCCGGCCGGGCGTCATTCGCCGCCGGCCGAGCCTGATCCAGTCAAGCTCCATCAGAAGATCGATCGTGCCCCGAGAGACCGAGACGCCGCGGATTTCCTCGATCTCGGCGCGGGTGACGGGCTGATGATAGGCGATGATGGCAAGCGTCTCGATGGCAGCGCGCGAAAGCTTTCGGGTTTCGACGCTTTCCTTCTGCAAGAGAAAGCCCAGATCGGGCGCGGTGCGAAAGGCCCACTTGTCGCCGACCCGCTGCAGCCGGACGCCGCGCCCTTCATAGCGGCGCCTGAGGTGCTGCAACGCCTCGGCCGGGTCGCAACCCTGGGGCATGCGGCTTGCCATTTCGGCGACGCTCACCGGCTCGGCCGAGGCAAAGAGAATGGCTTCGACCATGCGCTCCTGTTCGCCCATGGGCGGCGCCTCGAACAGCGACTTCTCGGGTTCGTCTGGCGTGTCAGCGGTCATCCTTGCGCCTTGTCCTGATCCTGATCGGGGCAAAGGTTTCGGGCTGCTCTATCTCGATGAGGCCCTGCTTGGCCAGCTCGAGCGAGGCCGCGAACGTCGCCGCCGTCGCCGAGCGGCGGCGCGCCGGGTCGGCCTGCCAGCCCTTGGGCAGATAGCTTGCGAGATCCGTCCAGTCCGGCGAGAACCCGAGAAGCCCGCGCATCCGCTCGAGCGCCTCTTCCATGGTGTAGACCGCATCGCGGTCGAAAGCATAGGGGCGAAATTCGTCCCGGGTGCGGATGCGCGCGTAGGCGCGCATGAGGTCGACGAGCGTCGCCGTGTAGGTGACACGCCGGCGGTGGGAGACCGTCTCGGGCAGGCCGCGCGGAAAGAAGTCGCGGCCCAGCTGGTCGCGCGCCATGAGCCGCGCGGCGGCCTCGCGCATGGCCTGAAGGCGCTCGAGCTGGAAGGCCAGGTGCGCGGCCAGTTCCTCGCCCGTCGGGCCCTCGTCGGTCGGGTCCGGCGGCAACAGAAGGCGCGACTTCAGAAAGGCAAGCCAGGCCGCCATCACCAGGTAGTCCGCCGCCAGTTCGATGCGAAGCGACCGGGCGCGCTCGACGAAGGCAAGGTATTGCTCGGCAAGCTGAAGCACCGAGATACGGCGCAGATCGACCTTCTGCGTTCGCGAAAGCGTCAAAAGGAGATCGAGCGGCCCCTCGAACCCGTCGACATCGACGATGAGCGCCTCGGCGCGCAGGCGCGCCTCGATGCTGGCAACGTTGCCGCCGTCTTCCGTGCTTTCCCTGTCGCTCATCCCGAAGACCCCGCGAGAAGGGCTCGAAGTTCCGCCTCGGCCGCGCGTATGTCAAGCGGTTCGGGCGGCCGCCTGGACGCGAGGGCGCGGGTCGCGCGCATCTCGCTGTCGCCGGAAAGCGTGCCGGCGGCCGCCGCGACGGCCTCCATCTCGGCCAGATCGCCGTTGCAGTGCAGGACGATGTCGCACCCGGCCGCCCGCGCCGAGCGCGACAACGAGCCCACGTCGCCCGCCAGCGCGCCCATCGAAATGTCGTCGGTCATCAGGACGCCGGAAAACCCGAGCTCTTTCCGGATCAGGCCGATCACCCTGGCCGATATCGTGGCCGGTTCCGGGTCGAGCGCGCGGTAGACGACATGGGCCGTCATGGCGAACGGCAGATCGGCAAGCGCCTTGAAGGGCGCGAAATCGGTGGCGTGAAGCGCGGCTTCCCCGGTCTCGACGACCGGCAGTTCGGCGTGGCTGTCCCGCGTTGCGCGCCCATGGCCCGGAATGTGCTTGAGGACCGGCAGGACGCCACCGGCAACGAGACCCTCGGCCACGGCGCGCGCGTTCTTCTCGACGCCTTCGGGGTCGGTTCCGTAACAGCGGTTCCGAAGGAACGGGTGGGTACGGGGGCCGGCGATGTCGGCAACCGGGGCGCAATTCCCGTCGATGCCGAGCGCGCGAAGCTCGGCCGCGATGAGCCGGTAGCGAAGCCAGAGCATCCGCGCCGCCCCGGCGCCCGCGCG
>RFGD01000265.1 GCA_003696705.1 Alphaproteobacteria bacterium
AGCTCCTGCCCCTCACGCGGGGCGGGCACGCCCTGCCATTTGCGGCAGACAAACAGCGGCATGAGCAGATGAAACTCGGGGTAGGCGTGGCTGGCGAATGCAAGCGGCGCCATGCAGGACGCCCAGGTCTCGATCCCCAGCTCCTCGTGAAGCTCGCGCACTAGCGCCTGTTCGGGCGTCTCGCCGGCCTCGATCTTGCCGCCCGGAAACTCCCAGAGGCCGGCCATGGACTTGCCGGGAGGGCGCTTCTGAAGAAGCACGCGCCCGTCCGGATCGACAAGGGCGACCGCGGCAACAAGCACCAGCGTCATGAGCGATAGTCGGCGTTGATGCGAATGTAGGCCTCGGTCAAATCGCAGGTCCAGACGGTTGCGGCCCCCTCTCCCAGACCCAGATCGACATGGATCCGAAGCTCGGCGTTCTTCATGTAGGCAGCGCCGTCCTCTTCGCGGTAGCCGGGCGCGACCCACCCGTTTTCGGCGACCAGGATATCGCCGAGGGAGATGCGAAGCCGGTCGCGGTCGGCCCGCGCGCCCGACTTTCCGACGGCCATGACGATCCGGCCCCAGTTCGGGTCCTCTCCGGCCACGGCGGTCTTCACCAGCGGCGAGTTTGCAATGGAAAAGGCCACCTTCCGTGCGTCCGCGGCATCGGCGGCGCCGGTTACCGCAACCTCGACGAACTTGCTTGCCCCCTCGCCGTCGCGCACGACCTGGTGGGCAAGATCGAGCATGACCCGCCCGAGCGCCTCGGCGAAGGCCGCCGCCTCGGCCGACCCCGCGTCCGTGATGGGGGGATTGCCGGCCCGCCCGGTCGCCGCGACCAGAAGCGTGTCCGATGTCGACGTATCCCCGTCCACGGTGATGGCATTGAAGGTCGTCTCGGTCAGGCGGGAAAGCATGTCCTGAAGGACCGGTTGGGCGACCGCGGCATCGGTGAAGATGTAGACGAGCATGGTCGCCATGTCGGGCGCGATCATGCCTGAACCCTTGGCGATGCCGGCGATGCGGACCGTCTTGCCGTCGAGCGTCACCTCGGCCGAGGCGCCTTTCGGAAAGGTGTCCGTCGTCATGATGGCGCGCGCGGCCGCCTCGAAGGCGCCGGGGTCGAGCTGCCCGACCATGGCGGGCAGGACCGCCGTGATGCGCTCGGCGGGCAGCGGCTCGCCGATGACCCCGGTCGAGCTCGTCAGGACATGCGCCGCCGGCACCCCGAGCGCCGCCGCCACGGCCGTGGCCACATCCTCGACCGCCGCGGCCCCGTGCGCGCCGGTGAACGCGTTGGCATTGCCCGAGTTGACGACGAAGGCAAATCCACCCTCGGCGGCGTTGCCTTCCCCGGCCAGGCGGGCGATCTTCGCCTCGCAGTCGAGGACGGGCGCCGACCGGGTGGCCGAACGCGTGAAGACGCCGGCGATGCTGGCGCCCGGGGCGATCTCGGCCAGCATGACGTCGGTCCGGCCCTTGTAGCGCACGCCCGCCTCGGCGACCGCGAAACGCACACCGTCAATGGCGGGCAGCGCCGGAAAGCCCGGCGGCGCCAGCGGCGAGACTGCCGGCGCCCCGCCTCCTGTCGCGGCCTTCAGCTTCCGAAGCCGTCGGCGCAGCCGCCGAACGCGCCGGCGCAGCACCGCGGGATCGTCCGTTCCGGCTTCGGGCCGACGCTTTCCGCCCATGGCCTTCCCCTCAGTCGATCAGTTCGCCGTTACGGAAGGCGGCCGGATCGAATTCGATCTCGGGCCGCTCGACCTTCGCTTCGGCCGTCAGACGCTCGACCTCGGCGTCGATGCGCGCCTGCTTCAGCTCGGCGGCCAGCTGCTCGCGCACTTCCTCGAATGTCGGCGCCGGCTTTTCGCGCACCTCATCGAGACGGATGACGTGCCAGCCGAACTGCGTCTCGACCGGGCCCGAGATCTGGCCGGGCTCCAGCGCAACGACGGCGTCCTCGAAGGGCTTGACCATCATCCCCTTGCCGAACCAGCCAAGCTTGCCGCCGTTCGCGGCCGACGGGCCGGTCGATTTCTCTTTCGCCAGTTCGGCGAAATCGGCGCCGGCCTCGAGTTCCTTGATGATTTCCTCCGCCTCTTCCCGCGTCTTCACGAGGATGTGCGAGGCGTTGTATTCCATTTCCGGCGGGCGGTTGGCGAAACGTTCGTCATAGGCGGCACGAAGATCCGCCTCCGGGATCTCGACCGCCGAAAGCCGGTCGAGCATCTCGGACGCCTTGAAGGCGCGCGACTGGTTCTCGAGTCCGAGGAGATTGCGCCGCGTCGGGTTCTGGTCGAGGACGTCGGCAAGGGCCTGCTGCTGGATCAGCTGGTCGACGATCCCCTTGAAAAGAACATCATCGGGAAGCTGCTGATACTGCTCGGGCAGGCGCTCTCGGAAGGCAATCACGTGGCCAAGGGTGATCTCGGTGCCGTTGACCGTGGCCACCACGGTGTCGGCCGACGGCTCGGTGCCGTCTCCGGCAAGCGCCGGCAAGGCGGCCATTCCAAGGGCCGCGCCCAGAATGACTCCCGCAATCTTCTTCATGGTTTCGTCCTTTCCTGCATGGACCGCGTTTCCGCCCCCGCCCGCGGGACGCGTTGACACGCTGGAACCCGCCCCTTATTTGCCGAATGAGCCGCCAGCTTGGAAACGACGCTCGGCGAACAGTTGATAGGACGCGTGCGCGGCACAAACAAGCGCCATCTCGGCGGGCCGCGCCGCCGGACGTGCCAGGGGCACGAAACAAGGACAGAAGGCAGCATGCTTGGACTGGGGAAACTGACGCGAAAGGTCTTCGGGACGCCGAACGACCGCAAGATCAAGGCGACCCGCCCCCTTGTCGAGAAGATCAACGCCCTCGAGCCGGAATTCGAAAAGCTCTCGGATGAAGGGCTCAGGGAAAAGACGGCCGAGTTCAAGGCCCGCCTTGCCAATGGCGAAAGCCTTGACGACCTTCTTCCCGAAGCCTTCGCCAACTGCCGCGAAGCGGCGCGGCGGACGCTTGGCCTGCGCGCCTTCGACGTCCAGCTCATGGGCGGCATCTTCCTTCACCAGGGGAACATCGCCGAGATGAAGACGGGCGAAGGCAAGACGCTCGTCGCCACCTTCCCCGCCTATCTGAACGCGCTGACCGGCAAGGGCGTGCATATCGTCACCGTCAACGACTATCTTGCGAAACGCGACGCCGAGTGGATGGGCAAGGTCTATGGCGCGCTTGGGCTGACCACGGGCGTCGTCTACCCGATGCAGGACGAGGCCGAGAAGCGCACCGCCTATGCCGCCGACATCACCTACGCCACCAACAACGAGCTCGGCTTCGACTACCTGCGCGACAACATGCGCTCGAGCATCGAGGAAATGGTCCAGCGCGGCCATTATTACGCGATCGTGGACGAGGTCGACTCGATCCTGATCGACGAGGCGCGCACGCCGCTCATCATCTCGGGCCCGGCCGAGGACAGGACAGAGCTTTACCGGACGATCGACAAGATCGTCCCGCTCCTGTCCGAAGAACACTACCAGATCGACGAGAAGACGCGCCTCGTCACCTTCACCGAGGAAGGCAACGAGTTCCTGGAAGAGCGCCTGCACGCCGAGGGCATCCTGCCCGAGGGCCAGTCGCTCTATGACTCGGAATCGACGACCATCGTCCACCACCTGAACCAGGCGCTGCGCGCCCACAAGCTGTTCAAGCGGGACAAGGACTATATCGTCAAGAACGGCGAGGTGATCCTGATCGACGAGTTCACCGGCCGCATGATGCCCGGCCGCCGCCTTTCCGAGGGGCTTCACCAGGCGATCGAGGCCAAGGAAGGCGTCGACATCCAGGCCGAGAACGTGACGCTGGCCAGTGTCACCTTCCAGAACTACTTCCGCCTTTACGAAAAGCTGGCGGGCATGACGGGCACCGCCGCCACCGAGGCCGAGGAATTCATGGAGATCTACGGGCTTGGCGTCGTCGAGGTGCCAACGAACCGGCCCGTGGCCCGGATCGACGAACACGACCAGGTCTATCGCACGGCGCGCGAGAAGTTCGACGCCGTGGTCGCGGCGATCAAGGAAGCGCACGAGCGCGGCCAGCCGATCCTTGTCGGAACGACCTCGATCGAGAAGTCGGAATTCCTGTCCGAGCTTCTGCGGAAGGAAGGCATTCCGCACAATGTGCTGAACGCCCGCCATCACGAGCAGGAAGCGCAGATCATCGCCGAAGCCGGCCGCCCCGGGGCCGTGACCATCGCCACGAACATGGCCGGCCGCGGCACCGATATCCAGCTTGGCGGGAACGTCGAGATGCGCGTCCTCGAGGCGCTCGCGGCCGATCCCACGGCCGACCCGGCCGAGGTCCGCGCCCGCATCGAGGCCGAACATGCCGCCGACCGTCAGAAGGTGATCGAGGCCGGCGGGCTTTACGTCCTTGCCACCGAACGGCACGAAAGCCGCCGCATCGACAACCAGCTTCGCGGTCGTTCCGGCCGACAGGGTGACCCCGGCCGCTCGACGTTCTTCCTCAGCCTCGAGGACGACCTCATGCGCATCTTCGGGTCCGAGCGGCTCGACAAGGTGCTTTCGACCCTCGGGATGAAGGAAGGCGAGGCCATCATCCACCCCTGGGTCAACAAGTCGCTGGAAAAGGCGCAGGCCAAGGTCGAGGCGCGCAACTTCGACATCCGCAAGCAGCTTCTGAAGTTCGACGATGTCATGAACGACCAGCGCAAGGTCATCTTCGGCCAGCGCCTCGAGATCATGAAGGCCGACGACATTTCGGACATCGTCGAGGAGATGCGTCACGAGGTCGTCGACGACCTTGTCGACCGCTTCATGCCGCCGAAGTCCTATGCCGACCAGTGGGACACCGAAGGGCTTTACGTCGCCGCGCTGGAAAAGCTCGGCATCGACGTGCCGATCAAGGCCTGGGCCGAGGAGGAGGGCGTCGACCAGGACGAGATCCGCGAACGGCTCTACAAGGCGGCGGACGAGCACATGGCCCGCAAGGCGGCCGATTTCGGCCCCGACACCATGCGGCAGATCGAGAAGCAGATCCTTCTGCAGACCATCGACGCCAAATGGCGCGAACATCTCCTGCGGCTCGAACACCTGCGCTCGGTGATCGGCTTCCGCGGCTATGCCCAGCGCGACCCGCTCAACGAATACAAGTCCGAGGCCTTCCAGCTGTTCAGCCACCTTCTCGACTCGCTGCGCGAGGAAGTGACCGAGAAGCTGGCGCGCATCCGCCCCCTGACCGAGGAAGAGCAGCGCGCCATGCTGGCCCAGATGATGGCCCAGCAGGAGGCCGCCCAACGTGCTGCCGATGCCGCGGCGAGCGACGCCTCGGCCAACGGCCCGGGCGACGATGCGAAGGACGAATCGGAGAAATCGGCCGCCCTCCCGGGTTTCCGAGAGGACGACCCGACGACCTGGGGCAACCCGGGACGGAACGACCCGTGCCCCTGCGGCTCGGGGCGCAAGTTCAAGCACTGCCACGGCCGCGTCGTCGAGCCCGGCGCGATGACTGCCGGCCACGACAAGGCCTGAGCCGCGCCGGC
>RFGD01000266.1 GCA_003696705.1 Alphaproteobacteria bacterium
GGGCTGGAGCGGGTGAAGGGAATCGAACCCTCGTCGTCAGCTTGGGAAGCTGCTGCTCTACCATTGAGCTACACCCGCCTTCCGGCGATGGAGGTAGCCAAAGCGCGGCGATCCGTCAAGCGGGCGCGTGCGAAATTCGCGCCGGTCCGGCCGGGTCATCCGGCCAGCCCGCAACGGCCCTAGGTCCGGCCCGATCGGGCCGCGCGGCGCCGGCGCCGGCCGCCGGCCTGGGCGGCAGCGCCGAAGGCAACGTCGGGAAGCCGGACTGCAGCGCCGAGATGCGGGAACGGATCGGTCGCGTGGGGTATCGCATTTGCGGCCACGAAATGTTCCTGAAACCGCGGCTCGACGGCCGTCTCGACCTTCTGAATCTCGCGCACGCGGCGTTCGATCTCGGCCCGCGCGGCGCGGTTGCAAAGGGCGATCCGCGCGCCGGTGCCGGCCGCGTTCCCGGCCGACGTGACCTTGTCCAGCGGGCAATCGGGTATCATGCCAAGGACCATCGCGTGCAGCGGAGAGATGTGGGCGCCGAACGCCCCGGCCAGGACGACCCGGTCCACGTGGTCCGTGCCGAACTGATCCATCAGAAGCCGGGCCCCGGCATAGAGCGCCGATTTCGCAAGCTGGATCGCGCGGATGTCGCCCTGGGTCACCAGGATGCGGCGGCCGTCGGCGCCTTCGTGAAGAAGGTAGGCGTTCGTCCGCCCTTCCGGGATGGCGCGGGCCGTGCCGGTCTCGGCGGCCGAGCCGATCAGTCCCGAGCCATCCACGAGCCCGGCAAGGCGCATCTCGGCCACCGCCTCTATGATGCCCGAACCGCAGATGCCCGTGATCCCGGTCGCCGCCGTGGCCTCGGCAAACCCGGGCTCGTCCGACCAGAGGTCACAGCCGATGACGCGAAAGCGCGGCTCCTTCGTCTCGGGGTCGATGCGTACGCGCTCGATGGCGCCGGGGGCGGCGCGCTGACCGGACGAGATCTGGGCGCCTTCGAAGGCCGGCCCCGTCGGGGAAGAGCAGGCAAGGACCCGGGTCCTGTCGCCAAGCTGGATCTCGGCGTTGGTGCCGACATCGACGATGAGCACCAGTTCGTCCGAGTTCCAGGGCTCTTCGGCAAGGGCGACGGCGGCGGCGTCCGCCCCGACATGGCCCGCGATGCAGGGCAAGACATAGACGCGCGCCGAGGCCGGGAGCGCACGAAGGCCCAGCTCGGCCGCCGTGCCGCGCACCGCGTCGGACGTCGCCAGGGCAAAGGGCGCCTGCCCAAGCTCGACCGGGTCGATGCCGAGAAGGAGGTGGTGCATCACCGGGTTGCAGACGAACACCGCCTCGAGCACCCGGTCGGCCGGAACCTGGGCCTCGGCCACCAGCGTCTCGGCCAGTTCGTCGATGGCGCCGCGGACGGCGGCCGTCATCGCGGCGGCGCCGCCGGGGTTCATCATCGCATAGCTCACGCGGCTCATCAGATCCTCTCCGAAGCGGATCTGCGGGTTCATGACCCCGGCCGAGGCCGCGACGCTGCCGGTCGCGAGGTCGCAAAGATGGGCCGCGATCGTCGTCGAGCCGACGTCGATGGCAAGCCCATAGGGGGTGCCTTCGACGAACCCGGGCCAGATCTGGGTGATTTGCGGCGCGTCGTCCGTGTGATCCTTGTGGACCGCGCAGGTCACCTTCCAGTCACCGGCGCGAAGGCGCGGCTGCAAAACGGGAAGAAGCCCGCCCGCCAGTTCGGCCCCCGCAAGCCCCCATTGTTCGGCCAGTGCCGCAAGAAGCCGCTCGCGGTCGCCCGACGGGGCGTGCATGTCGGGCTCGGCGACCTCGACGTAGCGAAGGTGCGTGGCGGGATCCATGCTGATCGGCCGCGCGTCGGCGGCCTTGCGCACCACCTGTCGGTGCACCTGGCTTTCGGGCGGCACGTCGATGACCACGTCGCCGAGGATGCGCGCCTGACAGCCAAGTCGTCGCCCCGCCTTCAGGCCGCGGATCCGGTCGTAGCGGGCCTCGACCTCGTTGACGGGGGAAAGCGCATCCTCCGCGACGGTCACGCCATGCTTCGGGAAGCTGCCGAAGGCGGGCTGCACCTGGCATTTCGAGCAGATGCCCCGCCCCCCGCAGACCGAATCGAGGTCGACGCCAAGAAGGCGCGCGGCCTCGAGGACGGATGTCCCGGCGGGCACCCGGCCACGCTTTCCCGATGGGGTGAAGATCACAAGCGGCGCGGCGCCGTTGGCCTCGGTCGAATCGGCGTTCATGGTGTCCTTGTCCCGGGTCGCGTTCGGTTCCCCTGCAACATAGTGCCCGGTGCCGGGAATGGCAGGCCCTTCGCGGCATCTTCGCGCCTCTTCGCGTCATGGGTGCCGGAATGGACGGCCAAGGGGCGCGGCTGCGGCCCTCATTCGGTCATCGAGGACCAGGCGCAGCGGTCGAAGTCGGCATAGGAAAGGAGCGTCTCGTCATGGCCGGGCCGGGCAAGGCGTGTGCAGCCCTCGAGCGCGTCGGCGTCGCGATAGACCGAGACCGAGGCCGTCCCCCGGTCCTCCGGGGTGCTGGACGCGCAAAGCCGTTCGCCGGGGCCGAGCTCGGCCGTCTGCGACGTCTCGCCCTCGCGCGCCACGAAAAGAAGCCGCTCGTCGCTGCCGTTCACGACGCAGACCTCCGCACCGGCGGGCGAAGCCGCGAAAAGACCCCCTGCGGCAAGACAGAAAGCCAGCGCCGCCCGCGTGAGGGCCGCGCATGGGACCGGGGCGCGCGGGCCGGGACGGACAGGATGGCGGAGCGCGCCGCCCTCGGGGTCGCATTCGGGACGGTTTTCGGGACGCATGGGCGAAGGCTGCCACGCCGGACCGGCTTCAGTCCAATCACGACCGCACACAAACCGCTCACGTCGAAGTTATCCCGAATTTACCGCGGCTTGTCGCCCGTCGGCAGTATCGTTCGGGCATTCAGACCCCAGAGAACGACAAGGAGGTAGACATATGAAACGCACGATCGTAGCCAGCGCCATTGCGCTTGCCGCGCTTCAGGGCCAGGCCATTGCGGAAGGAGGGATGCCGTTCGGCGACGACGCGTCCAAGGCCTACGCGGCCAAGCTCTGGGACGCGATGAAGGACGCGGGGCTGGCTGGCGAGGGCATGATGCATGCCTTCCCCTACGAGGGCACGGATCCCCATGGCATGATGCTCGAAACCTTCTATACCTCTGCCACCATCGACGGGCACACCGGCGCGCTCATCGTGAAGCGCAACTACGGCCCCGAGGGGGTGAGCGCGGAAGAGGTCCTGATGGCACCGGAAAAGCACCTTGGCGCCGTCACGGTCATGTTCAAGCGTGAAGCCGGCTATGACCCCGAGGACAACGACTGGTTCTGGGCGAAGTTCCTGCCGGATGGCTCGCTTGACAAGAACCCGAAAGGCATGGCGCTGGCCGGGCGCGTGGCGAAGGGCGCCGATGTCGGCTGCATCGCCTGTCATTCGGGTGCCGACGGGAACGACTTCATCTTCACTTCGAACGCGATCAAGTAACCGGCACCCGACGGCCGCGGGGCCCGGCACCGTGCCGAAACCCTCGCCCGCCGCGAACGCGACCCGCCGGTGACCCGCCGGCGGGTTCAGTTCGTGTCGCCGTCCGCTTCGCTACCGCGAAACCCGGTCGCGACCACGAACTTCTCTGAACTGTCCTGCCTCGAGGCGGGCGGCTTCACGTTGGCGACCTTGCGGAATTTCTGCTTCAGCAGCTTCTGAAGCTCGCCTTCGGCGCCGCCGGACAGGACCTTGGCGACGAAGGTGCCGCCTTCCTCGAGCACGTCGAAGGCGAAATGCGCCGCCGCTTCGCAGAGCGCGATGATGCGCAGATGGTCGGTCTGCTTGTGCCCGGACGACGCGGCGGCCATGTCGGACATGACCACATCGGCCTTGCCGCCCAGCCATTCGCGCACCTTGTCGTCGGCGCCTTCGCTCAGGAAGTCGAGGACGTGGGTTTCGGCCCCCGCGATCGGCTCGACGGGCTTCAGATCGACGCCGATCACGCGGCCGACCTTGCGCCCGGGCTTCTCGGCCAGGGCGTTGACCCGTTTCACGGCGACCTGACACCATCCGCCGGGCGCGCACCCGAGGTCGACGACGCGCGCGCCGGGCACAAGGAAGCGGAACTTGTCGTCCAGCTCCATGATCTTGTAGGCGGCGCGCCCGCGATAGCCTTCCTTGCGGGCCCGTTGCACATAAGGGTCGTTGAGCTGCCGCTCGAGCCAGCGCGTCGACGACAGCCGCCGCCCGCGCGCCGTGCGCACCTTCACCTTCAGCTCTCGCTGTCCGCGGCCGCTTGTCGATCCGCCCTTGCGTCTTGCCACGTTGTCGCCTCCGCTCAGTAGGGGCCGCCCTCGAGGACGCCGTCGCGGCTCATCTGGGCATAGAGAAGGCCCTCGCGCAGGCCGCGGTCGGCAACCGAAAGCCGGTCGGTCGGCCAGACCCGCAACAGCGCCTGCAGGATCGCGGAACCGGACATGATCAGCGTGTGCCGGTCGCGGCCGATCCGGGGATCGCGCCGGCGCCCCTCGGGCCCAAGGGCCAGATAGTCGCGAATGACGCTGTCGATCTGTGCCGCGGTCATCGACAGGCCGTCGACCTTGTTGCGGTCATAGCGCCTGAGCCCGAGATGGGTCGCGGCGATGGTCGTGATGGTGCCCGAGGTGCCGATGATCTGGAAGTTCTCGGCCGGCTCGTCATACGAGTAGGGCAGGAAGTCGGCCAGGTTCTCTTCGAAGAACCAGCTCATCAGCGCGAAGCGGGCGGCGTCGTCGGCGACGTCGCGGAACTGGTCGTTGAGCGTCGCGACCCCAAGGGGCACCGAAATCCAATCGACGACCTTTGCGGCCGGAAAGGGCGATTCGGGCGGGTGGAAGCCGGCGTGCAGGCGCATGATCGAGCGTGGCCGCTCGAGCGGCGGCACCGCGGTCAGGTCAAGCCAGACAAGCTCGGTCGAGCCGCCGCCGATGTCGACGACGAGAAGCTGCTCGGTCCGCGCGGACACGAGCGATGCGCAAGAGACGACGGCAAGGCGCGCCTCTTCCTCGGGCGAGATGAGTTCGAGCTCGAGCCCGGTTTCACGGCTGACGCGGCGCAGGAAGTGCCGCCCGTTCGAGGCGCGCCGACACGCCTCGGTCGCGACGAGCCGCATGCGCGCCACCCGCCGGTCGCGCAGCTTGCGGCCGCAGATGCGAAGTGCCGCCAGGGCCCGTTCCATGGATGTGCGCGAAAGCCGCCCCGACGCTTCGAGTCCGGCGCCCAGCCGGACCGACTTCGAGAAACTGTCGACGACGTGAAAGCTGGCGCCCTTCGGTTGGGCCACCAGCATGCGACACGCATTGGTGCCAAGATCCAGCGCTGCATAGAGCTCGGCCGGATCGGGTCGTTGCGGTGCCGGCCGCTCTACCGGTTTCGGGAACGGCCGCGCCCGCGCAGGACGCCTGGGCGCCATCGGGAGCCCTCCAATTCTGGGTTGTTTCGAAGGTAGTGAACCGGGGCGCGGTCTGCAAGGCCGTCGGTGCCGACCCGGCGTCCCGCGCGGTGGTTTCCTCATGGAGAAGTTGAAAAGATTTCACCCCCGCCCATCTGGCCCGAAATGCGCCATCCGCCTAGGAATCGCGCAAAAGATTCGGCCGCTGCGCCGGCGGCCGGCCTTTTCCGCGGGAAGGTCGCGGAACCTGCGCATTGGGTCGAAATCAGGCGCGGCACCCACTGGCGGGTCCTGTAGCAGTGACTCGTTGTCGAGGAGGAGACAATGCCGGAAGTGACCGTCGTCTACTGGCGCGACATTCCTGCCCAGGTGATCGTGGGCAAGGGCCGTCGCGCGGCCAAGGTCCAGCTGCCCGAACGCTTCGAGCAGGCGATCGACCGTTGCGCGATGAAAGTGGGCGCGCGCGGCACCGAGGACTATCTGGCCGAGTGGCGAAAGGTCGTCGTCGGGAATGTCGAAGGCGATGCCGCCGAGATCGCAAGGGCCGAGGCGGCGCGGCTCGATCGGGACTACGGACCGGATCGGCTGCGGACCCTCATCGACAACGAGGGATGGGCGTGAGCCTGAGAAGAGCGAAGGAGGCGTTGATGGCGCTGCTCAATTTCCGCAAGCGGGACGTGGCCGAGACCGCGCACCCCGTCAACCCCGAGGTCGAGGCCTTCCTCGAACACTACTCGATCGAGGTGATGCCGCGCACGGCCGCCAAGGTCGAGGACTTCCGCGCCCTTCTGCCGGCGGGCACCCGTGTCTATATCGCCCACATCGAGGGCACGCCCATCGAGGACATGGTGGCCACGGCACGGCGCATCGCCGGCGAAGGCTTCACCGTGATGCCCCATTTCCCGGCCCGCATCATCGCCGACGAGGCAACGCTTGCCGACTGGATCGCGCGCTATCAGGCCGAGGCCGGGGTCACCGAGGCGCTGGTCCTTGCGGGCGGTTCGGCACGGCCCGTGGGCAAGTTCGAAAGCTCGATGCAGCTTCTCGAGACCGGGCTTTTCGAGAAGGCCGGTTTCCGGCGCCTGCATGTCGCCGGCCACCCCGAGGGGAACCGCGACATCGACCCCGCCGGGGGCGACGCGAACGTTATGGCCGCCTTGCGCTGGAAGCAGGCCTATGCCGCGCGGACGGACGCCGAAATGGCGATCGTGACGCAGTTCGCCTTCGACGCGGCGCCGGTCGTCGCCTGGGCCGACCGGCTCAGGGCCGAGGGGATCACGCTGCCCATCCACGTCGGCATTGCCGGTCCGGCCAAGCTCCAGACCCTCATCAAGTATGCGATCGCCTGTGGCGTCGGGCCAAGCCTGAAGGTCCTGCAGAAGCGTGCCCGCGACGTGACGAAGCTTGTCATGCCCTTCACCCCGGACGAGGTCGTCGCGGCGCTTGCCCATCACAAGGCGACCCACCCGGACACGTTGATCGAACGGGCGCATTTCTTCCCGCTTGGCGGCATCAAGGCGACCGCCGAATGGGCCATCGAACACGGGGGGCGGTCGGCCGTCCCCGCCGCGCAATCCTGACCATTGGGGGCCACATGACCCGGACCGTTCTCGAATCCAAGACCAAGACCGTCGTCATCGGCTTTGACGAACCCTTCTGCGTGATCGGCGAGCGCATCAATCCCACGGGCCGCAAGAAGCTGGCGGCCGAGCTGGAGGCGGGCGATTTCTCGACCGTCGAGAAGGATGCGCTCGAGCAGGTCGCCTGCGGGGCCATGGTCCTCGATGTCAACGCAGGCGTCGTCTACAACTCGAACCCCGACCCCAACGTCACCGAGCCGCCGCTCATGCGCCGCATGATCGAGCTGGTGCAGGGGCTGGTGGATGTGCCGCTCTGCATCGACAGCTCGGTCCCCGGCGCGCTCGAGGCCGGGCTCGAGGCCGCCGAGGGGCGCCCCCTTCTGAACTCGGTCACGGGCGAGGAAGAGCGGCTCGAGGCCATCCTGCCGCTCGTCAAGAAGTACAACGTTCCGGTGGTCGCCATCTCGAACGACGATACCGGCATTTCCGAGGATCCGGACGTGCGCTTCGCCGTGGCCAGGAAGATCGTTGAGCGCGCGGCCGACTATGGCATTCCGGCCCATGACATCGTCGTCGATCCGCTCGTGATGCCCATCGGCGCCATGGCCACGGCCGGCAAACAGGTGTTTGCGCTGGTGCGCCGGCTGCGCGAGGAGCTGGGCGTGAACACGACCTGCGGCGCCTCGAACATCTCGTTCGGTCTGCCGAACCGGCACGGCATCAATGCCGCCTTCCTGCCGATGGCGATTGCGGCCGGCATGACCAGCGCCATCATGAACCCGGTTCGCGTCCAGGAGATGGAGGCCATCCGCGCGGCGAACCTGTTGATGAACCACGATCCCAACGGGGCCGAGTGGATCCGTTTCGCGCGCATTCACGAGGCGGTGCAGGGCGGTCAGCCCTTTGCCGAGGCGGCGAAGGCCGCCGCCGCCGGTGGCGGTCGTGGCGGGCGAGAGGGTCGGCGCCGCCGCCGGGCCTGAGGTTTCGGCGCAGTCGAGGGCGGCGCGCGCGGCGCCGTGCCGCCGAGGGCCGGCGGGACGAGTTTCGGACGAGGTCGCGGACGCGGCCCAGGCGGTCCTGGCCCCTTGCCGGTGTCCGTACCGCCCCGGTGCCCCCCCGCCACTGCGACGCTGCGCCCGATGGCTGTGGCCGGGATCCTGCGCTAGGCCCGGCGCGTGACGCCAACACGAAAGCGGGGTTTGGCCATGGCACTTCCGAACGGTCTTCGCCGGACGCCACCGGCGGTCTTTCCGCCGGTCCTCGGCCTTCTGGGGCTTGGCATCGGCTGGCGGCGCGCGGCCGAGGTCTTCGATCTGCCCCACGGTCTGCCCGAGGCATTCCTTGGTGCAGTGACGCTTCTGGCGGCGGCGGCGATCTTTGCCTATGGGGTCAAGGTCGCCCTTCGGCCGACCGCGGTCCTTGACGATCTGCGCACGCTTCCGGGCCGCGCCGGTCTTGCCACCATGAGCATGAGCGTCATGCTCGCCGCCGCTGCGCTCCTTCCCCATGCCAGGGGCCTTGCGCTCGGGGTGCTTCTGACCGGGCTTGGGCTTCACCTTCTCGTCGCGCTGGGCTCGACCCGGGCCATCTGGCAAACCCCGCCCGAGGGCCGCGGCTTCACGCCGGCAATGCACGTCACCTTCGTCGGTTTCATCGTGGGGCCGATCGCGGGCATACCCCTTGGGCTTCGTCCGCTTTGCGACGTGATCTTCTGGTATTCCCTTGTGGCCGCGCTGGTCATCTGGGCCGGCAGCCTTGGTCAGCTTCTGGCCGCCCGGGCGCCTGCGCCCCTTCGCCCGGTGCAGGCCATTCACCTGGCGCCGGCGGCGCTTCTTGGCATGGTGGCGCACGGGCTGGGAATGGAGACGCTCGCGCTCGGGTTCGGGGCCGTGGCCACGGCGCTCTGGCTCTTTCTCGTTGCCCGGGCGCGCTGGCTTCTCGAGGCCGGGTTCTCGCCGTTCTGGGGAAGCCTGACCTTTCCCATGGCGGCGCACGCGGGGCTCATGCTGATCCTTGCCGCGCACGGCGTGCCGGGGGCGCGGGTCCTTGGCGGGGTGTCGCTCGTCCTTGCGACGCTGGTCATCCTTCCGGTCGCGGTGCGGATCCTGCGGCTCTGGCTCAACGGCCAGCTGGCGACACGGACCAATGCCGCGACCGCGTGACCGGCGATGGGCCCTTTCCTTTTCCGTCCGGCCGTGAAATAGGGAAGTGCCAAACGAAGCCTCCAAGGAGAAGCCTGATGGAGATTCGCGAGGCCCTGACCTTCGACGATGTCCTGCTTGTTCCCGCCGCGTCGCGCGTATTGCCGTCGACGGCGGACACCTCGACCCATGTAACGCGACGGATCCGGCTGAATATCCCGCTTCTGTCCTCGGCAATGGACACCGTCACCGAGGCGCGGATGGCCATCGCCATGGCGCAGGCGGGCGGCCTTGGCGTCATCCACCGCAACCTCTCGGTCGAGGAGCAGGCGGCGCAGGTCCGCAAGGTAAAGCGCTTCGAAAGCGGCGTCGTCTACAACCCGATCACGTTGACGCCCGACCAGACGCTGGCCGATGCCAAGGCGCTGCAGGAGCGCTATAACGTCACCGGCTTTCCGGTGGTCGACCAGGAGGGGCGCGTCGTCGGCATCGTGACGAACCGGGACATGCGCTTTGCGAGCGACGACAAGACGCCGGTCAGCGTCATGATGACGGCCGACAACCTTGCCGTGCTGAACGAGCCCGCCGACCTTTCAGAGGCGCGGGCGCTCATGCGTGCACGCCGGATCGAGAAGCTTCTGGTCGTCGACAACGAAGGTCGGCTGACGGGCCTTCTTACGCTCAAGGACATCGAGCAGGCCGTGGTCAACCCGCAGGCGACGAAGGACGAGCTTGGCCGGCTGCGCGTGGCGGCGGCGACCACGGTGGGCGACGCGGGGTTCGAGCGGGCCGAGGCGCTGGTCGACGCCGGGTGCGACCTTGTCGTGGTCGATACGGCGCACGGCCATTCCGAGGGCGTCGCCAAGGTCGTCGAGCGCATCAAGGCGCTGTCGAACGACGTGCAGGTCATGGCGGGGAACGTGGCAACGGCCGAGGCCACGGAAGCACTCATCGACGCCGGGGCGGATGCCGTCAAGGTCGGCATCGGTCCGGGCTCGATCTGCACGACGCGCATCGTTGCCGGCGTCGGGGTCCCGCAGCTGACGGCAGTCATGGATTGTGCGCGGGCGGCCGACCGCAGGGACACGCCCGTCGTGGCCGATGGCGGCATCAAGTTCTCGGGCGATTTTGCCAAGGCGATTGCCGCCGGCGCCTCTTGCGCCATGGTCGGATCGCTCATTGCCGGGACCGACGAAAGCCCGGGCGAGGTGATCCTCTATCAGGGCCGCAGCTTCAAGAGCTATCGCGGCATGGGCTCGATCGGCGCCATGGCGCGGGGCTCGGCCGACCGCTACTTCCAGAAGGACGCGGCGTCGGACAAGCTGGTCCCCGAAGGGATCGAGGGCCAGGTGCCCTACAAGGGCTCGGTAGCGGCCGTGCTGCATCAGCTCGTCGGCGGGCTTCGGGCCGCGATGGGCTACACCGGCAACGCGACCGTCGAGGAGATGCGGCACAACTGCCGTTTCGTGCGCATCACGGGGGCCGGGCTCAAGGAAAGCCACGTCCACGACGTGCAGATCACGCGCGAGGCGCCGAACTACAGCGCCTGAGGCGAGGGGGGACGATCAGGCGGGAA